>JANXEV010000009.1 GCA_025057985.1 Candidatus Aenigmatarchaeota archaeon | reverse complement strand
ATATATCTAGATGATAAAGTTTGTCCCGCTTCGTATATAACTTGAGCGTACAAAGCATTACTTGCATTCAAATTAGTTGCATTAACCCAACTAGCATTAAAAACAGAATATCCTTGCATGTTTACATTCCCAGTTGGGATTATTGTACCTTGAATATTTCCGTATATAATACCAGTAGCATTTATATCTCCAACAACATCCAATCTATAAGCTGGTGAAGTAGTCCCAATCCCAACATTCCCCTGAATTATCATTCCATCTGTTGGTGCAATAACTCCAACATAACCAGAACCAACACTTACCCCACCAGAAACACTTAATCTACTTGCCGGTGAACTAGTCCCAATTCCAACATTCCCACTACTTGCATTAACAAACAAAATATTGCTCACATTAACATTCAACGGGTAACCACCTCTAACAAAAATCCATGTCGTAGAATTATCCCAAGGTCCGGCACCAATAATAGTCGGCCAAGAACTATAACATACGTTCGACAAGCAAATTTGACTTGCGTTTATGTTGGTTGTATTGATCCATAAACCACCAGCCATTACCAATCCACCAGTAATGAATCTTGCTACCTCGTTTAAAGAAATGTTAAAACCAATGAAGTCTGTAGCATTAAAAACAACTGCAGCTTTGGAAGACTGACTTACAAAAAGAAGGCTTAAAATCAAAAATGCAACTAAAACTTTGTTATTCATTTTTTCTCACCGAAAAATTCTTTCAAAATTTCCTCTAAAGCGGAAGATATGGAAGCCAACCCCTTTTTCTTTCTATATTCTTCGAGCGCTTGCCAGTATTTGATATCTATGGAAACACTTTTACTAGACTTCATACTTCAACCCCTTCTTTCTTCACAATCTTCACAATCTTCTCGAAAACAAACTTAGCTTTTTTCAACGATTCCTCAGCAATTTCCTTCGTAAATATTTCTTCTGGTAAAACAAAACCGTCTTCTTTTTCCAAGGGATATCTTGTGATTTCCCACTTTTTGTCTTTTTCAAACCATCTAGCGATTTCGATCACCTCTTCCAGTTCTTTAAGCTCCTCCCTCTTTTTTATCAAATTCTTGAGCTTTTCCGAGACGTAATGATCTCTGACGATGATTTCATTGATTTCTAAAATAGCTTTTATCATTTTTTCTACGACTTGCTGGGAGCGATAAACCGTATCCGGATAATCTTTTATGGCAAAAGCCCTTTCTGCCCTACTCAAATCTTTTTTTGCAAGTTCTACCCAAACTAGTGCAGGTATTTTAGAGCCTCTTTTTTTATTTCCCATTTTCTGCCACCCTCGTAGTAGACAAAATTTTTCTTGCTTAGTTCAAGTGAGAACTTTTCGAACTCTTTTTTGAATGTTCCGTCGTCAAAGACAATTTTGTGCCCGAGCACAAATGTTATGAAAAAAGGCGATTTTTTATTAAGGTTTTTTCTGAGTTCTTTTGTGGTTATCGGTATAACTTCAATGAATTTGCCGTATTTTTTAGATAAACTTTCACAAATTTCCTCGAATTGTTTTTTTCTTTCGCTCCAAACCATCGGCAAATCTTTCACCACAACCAACAAATCCAAATCGCTTGTCTTCTTCTGTTCACCTCTAGCATAGCTTCCGAACAAAACAACACTAACCAAATTCTCCCCAAACCTTTTCTTACACTCTTCAACAAACTCTCTCAAAACCCTATCGACCTTCATAATACTAACACTTTTTTGCTATTTTAATGCTACTTTCATATTATAATGTTGTTGTTAGTGATATATAAGCTTTTCGGTTAGTGTTTAGGGGTGCTAGAAAGCAAAAAATAAATTTTGGAGCTATAAAATTTTTATGAAGTATTTGATTTTTCTTTTCGACGGTCTTGCCGATTTTCCAGGAAAGAGAACCCCTTTAAGTGATTCTTTTAAGCCGAACTTAGATTACATCGCTTCTAAAGGTTTGGTCGCAAATTTAAGTTTAATCGATAGAAAAATGTGGAGTGAAGAGACAAGAGCTAGCGTCAGTCATTTCGCTAACACTTCCTTTCTAGGCTACGATCCTTTGAAGTTTTACAACAAAAGAGGTGTTTTAGAAGCGATTTCTGCCGGCATTGATTATAAAAACGGGTGGCTCGCCATAAGATGCGATTTTGGCACGATTAAAAACGGGATTGTCGTAGACAGAAGGGCAGGAAGAAACACTTTCGGTTTAGACGATTTGGTTAGAGATGTGAAGAAGAAAGTGAAGGTAGAAGCGGAGTTCGAGTTTAAAAGAACTTACGGTCATAGAGCGGTGTTGGTTTTTAAGAAAAATTTAAGCGACAAGATCCAATTGAACGACCCACTTTCTACAAATCTGCCACCAAAAGAAATTTTGCCACTCGATAAAAAGGCAGAAAAATCGGCTGAGTTGGTAAAGGATTTTTTAGACGAAGCGAACAAAATTTTAGAAAACCATCCCGTAAATGAAGAGAGAGAGAAGAAAGGGATTCCGCCCGCTAATTGTTTGCTCCTGAGAGAAGCAGGTAATAAAGTGAATTTTTTTAAACCACCTTTTACGAAAAAACATAAAGTGAAGGCAGTTGCTATCAGTGAACCGGGAGTTATGAAAGCAACTTGTATGTTAGCTGGATTTTCTGCTGTAGACATTCCAGAAGATTTAGACTACAAAAAAGGATTGGAGTTTATTTTCGAGACCATAGGAGAATTGTTGCATAAGTACGACTTTATCTATTCACACATTAAATGGACGGACGAAGCAGCTCATGATAAAGATTTTGAAAGAAAGAAAAAAGTGATAGAAGAGTTTGATAAACATTTGGAAGTTTACAGAGATTTTAATGGAAAAATTGTAGTGACAACAGACCATATAACTTCATGTGAAACCGGTAAACATGAATTCGGGAGAGTACCAGTCCTGATCTATCCATATAAAGGAAGAAAGAAGGTTAAAAAGTTTGACGAGATTTCTTCGATGAAAGGAAAGAAGTTGAAGCCGAGGGATTTGTGGAAAATTTTGTTTAAATCAAGCTAAAATTTCTACCACGTCCGCCGAATTTCTTAAACTAGCTGAAAAACCTGGCTCGGCGCCGAATATTATAACTTTTTTTCCATATTCCTTAGCTTTCTGTATCAACGGCAAAAAGTCTGCATCTCTCGTCGAAAGAGCCAAAATGTGTATGTCTTTCGTTAAGATCGCTTCTATCGCCTCTACTGCTAAAGAAACGTCAACGTCGTTTTCTTCTTCTTTCGACGCCAAAACAATCTTCGCTTCAAAACCTTCGTTTATTATCGCTTCGATAAGTTTTTCCGGCGCGAATTGGTTAACAAAAACTTTTGCTATTACTATTCTCCCATACCTAGACACCCTTTTCCTCAATTCTCTCAAATCTATAGAGAATTCCTTTCTGAGCATGTTAGGCCCATCTACGAACAAAGCTATATTAGCTTCTTCATATTTTGTTTTCAACATTCTGGCACCCATACTTTCCACTGGAAGATCCACTTACTTTTATTTCTGTACCGTCTATCGAAACACTACCCACAAAGTTTGTTAGCTCCAAATACTCGCAGGGAGGAAAGTTTACTATAACTGAGGGTGTGTTGTTAGTGGTTAGTATTTGAAGATTTCCTTTGAAATTTTTCATCTCGACCTTACTAATCATGGAAGGAATTAAACCGTTTCTCACGATCAAACTCCCGCTTACTTTCTCCCCGCCAGAGTACAGCAAGTTGTTGATTTTAAAGTTAGGAGAGTTTAGAGTGAAAGATATCAAATTTCCTTTGACTGTCAACTCTCCTCTTGGGTTATAAAACTCCAACTCACACAAACTGTTCGTTAGCTGTAAATTTACTTTGTCCAAATTCAAAGGTGTGGTACAAATTCCAACCAATTTTATCGTTTCGTTTAGAGCTTGTACAAAGATAGGAGAATCAAAAGATTGTAGCGTCAGTGAAATTTGTTTGAAGTTTGTTTTATCTGGTTGGGCGAAAAAACCGGTTATAAAAGACAGAGAAGGGACTTCGAGAGTTGGTTTTTTATAGGCTACGAAAAAACCTACGATCGATACCAAAAACAAGAAAAATAGAATTTTCCACTTCATATTAATACTGAATTTTTTAAACATTTATATTTTACATTTTTATATAAAATTAGCAAAAAACTAGCAAAAAGGTGTAAGTGATGTTTTTATACCAATCAGACTTCCCCTCAATACTTTGGATACTTTTATTCTTTCTTATGATGATGTTTTACCCCAGACTTCTTCTGTACCAACTTATAGCCAGGTTCACAAGGACTGCCATGCTTCTGGAAAGTCTAGCCTCGAAGGGTAAAAACACCATACTCAGGAAACTTAAAAACGGAGGAGAGGACGTAAGGAAAAAATTGGACAGCTTCCTAAATTTTTTTGTCATCCCTCCTGTAAGTTTGGATCCTTTTGGAATAATAAAAAAACTCGAGCACATGGAAAACTTGGAAGAAAGTAAGTTTCTGTATTTTGTGGAGAGGGTTGGGAAAAACCTAACGGACGATGAAAAATGGAATGTGATTTCGGCTTTGAGCGCAGAGATAGGGGTTTACCAACTTTCGAAGATAGTCAAACACTATATAGAGTTGATTCAAAAAACGAACAGCTATCAACTCGCTTTAATACTTCAAATGCAGTTGACGATGATAGAAAAATATTCTAAATCTATGTATAAAGCGATAGAGGCTTTGAGTGAAGGAAAACCGATAGGCGACAGTGCAGGACCTTTGTTGGCGAGTTTTTTCATAAAGAAAAAACCAAAAGAGATCGACAATATGGTTTACTCCTTGGAAAAAATCCATGGTAAGAGAGTTGTGGTTTTAAAAGCGAAGGGTCCTGGTGCGAGAATAGGAAAGCTGGGAAGAGTGGCCGAGTTTTTGATCGACAAGTATAAGATAGAAAAAATTATAACAGTGGATGCTGCTGTGAAGTTGGAGAGCGAGAAAACAGGAGAGATAGCAGAAGGTGTTGGTGTGGCCATAGGCGGGATTGGTGTGGAAAAAGCGACGATAGAAGAAATAGCAACAAAGAAAAAAATAGTTTTGGACAGCTATGTGGTGAAAATGAGTCAAGAAGAAGCTCTTTTGCCGATGAAAGAAGAAATTTTGGAAGGCGTGAAGAAAGTTAAAGGGTTGATTGAGAGTAACATAAAAGAAAGTAAAGAAAAAAGAATTCTCTTGATTGGGGTTGGAAACACTTCAGGCATACCTAACGTTTCGAGTGATTTGGAAAAAACGATAGAAGAAATTCTTGAAAATTCGAAGAGAATAAAAAAGTGGGAGGAAGAAGAAAAGAAGAAAGAGGAAAAGTTTAGATGGTTCTTGGGTCCGTAGAAGATTTAAATCTAAGAACTAATAAAGAGAATGACAACGAAGATAATAGTTACTGAAAGACCAAAACTTAAAAGGCCAATCTTTATAGAAGGATTGCCTGGTGTGGGAAACGTCGGAAGAGTAGCAGCTGGATATCTGATAGAAGAATTAAAAGCGAAAAAATTTGCAGAGCTCATTTCTTCACACTTCATGCCAATAGTTATAATACCACAGGGTTCGACGGTAGAGATGGTGAAAATAGAGTTTTTCTATTGGAAAAACAAAAAAGGTAAAAACGATTTGATCATAATGATTGGTGATAGTCAAAGTGTTGACCCTGAAGGTCATTATGAGATAGTGGAAGAGATCGTGAAGTTTATAAAAAGTTTGGGGGTCAAAGAGATTTTTGCTTTAGCCGGTCTGAATATAGGAGTGATGACTGAAAAGCCAAAAGTCGTCGGTGCTGTTAACGACCCTTCTTTAGAAGAAAAATATAAGAAGTACGGAATTGTTTTTGATACGAGCAAGAGAGTAGGCACAATAGTAGGTGCAGCCGGGCTATTTTTAGGTATAGCAAAATATTACGGAATACAAGCTACTTGTTTGATGGGAGAAACTTCTGGGATGCCATTTTTACCAGATCCGAAAAGCTCAGAAGCTGTGCTAAAAGTTTTAACCCAAATCTTAGGTATAGAAATAGATACTAGTAAGTTAGAGGACGAAGTTAAAAAAATGAAAGAACTTATGAAAAAAATTGAGGCGACGCAAGCGCAGATGTTCCAATTACCTGCTCAGGCTAAGAAAGAAGAAGGGCTAACTTACATAGGTTAATTTTTATTTTTTTAAACTCTCTACCAGAATGACTTTTTCACATTTGCTGCATTTAAACTTAGGCCTCTTAAATTTTCTAGGATCCGCTTTCGATTTTTCTAATTCTATCTTTTTTATCTCATAAAATCCGCAGTTAGGGCAAGTGTATTCGACTAGCCCATCCTCGTTAGGCAATTTTCCTATGACAACGTTTTCTCTGTTTGTGAAAAATTCAAAATCAGAGACTTTCAAACCCTTAGACAACCATTCTTGCAAAAGTTTACTGTCTTTCATAAATTAAAATTTCACACCAGATTTATAAAATTTACATCACAGGTCTTTTTTTCGGTCTCAAGACGAAAGAGCCGCAATATCTACATTTCACTTTCTTTGCTCTAACTTTCGCCGGGTCTGCTCTAATTTTGTGCTTACAAACTCTACAAACAAAAACTCTATCGTACAATCTTTTTATTGCTTCTGGAAAAATCTTCCTTGCCATAAACTTTTATTTTATTCTAAATGTTTATAAATCAAAAGGGAAAATTTTTTAAGAGAGCTGTTTTATAAAAAATTTATATGACAAAGCTTAGAGAGATCCCAGAATCCATAAAAGAGTGGGAGAGAGTTTCAGCGCATAGCCACATCACTGGCTTAGGTTTACACGGAATAAAAGCAAAACCAGTAGCCGACGGAATGGTTGGTCAAACAGAAGCTCGTGAAGCGGCAGGACTAGTCGTAAAACTTATAAAAGAAGGAAAATTTGGCGGCAGAGCGGTTTTGATAGTAGGTCCTCCCGGAACAGGAAAAACGGCATTAGCACAAGCCATTGCGAGAGAATTGGGGAAAGATGTTCCTTTTGTCCATTTGGCAGCGAGCGAGATATTTTCTACTGATATAAGAAAAACCGAATTTCTAACGCAAACTCTGAGAAAGGCCATAGGTGCTAGGATTCACGAGATAAGAAAAGTTTATGAAGGCGTGGTTAAAGAGCTGGAAATAGAAAAAGCACCACATCCCTACAATCCTTATCAGCAAATTCCTGTTTCCGCTAAAATAAAAATCGCGACTAAAGATGAAAGTAAAAAATTAAGTATGGATCAGAGTTTTGCTATACAGATTTTGCAACAAGGTATAGAAAATGGAGATGTCGTCCAAATAGATCCGGAGATAGGAAGAATAGTGAAGTTGGGAAAAAGTGAAGAGAGTTTGAAAGAAAAAAGTTACGATCTTACAAGCGAAAAAGTCGTGCCGGTACCAAAAGGAGAAGTTTTGAAAGAAAAGGAATTTGTTTATCCTGTGACCTTACACTCTTTAGACTTGGCATTCGCCAGACGTGCAGAAAGTGACATATTCAACCTATTTTTCGGAGGAAGAGAAAGTAAAGAAATAGACGCAGAAATAAGACAGCAGGTCGACGAGTACATTAAGAATCTGGTTGAAGAAGGTAAATGTGAGTTGTTGCCTGGAGTTATTTTTATCGACGAAGTGAGTATGTTAGACATAGAAACATTTGCTTTTTTGAACAGAGCGATGGAGCAAGAGCTTTCTCCTATAATGATTTTTGCTACAAACAGAGGAATGACGACAGTAAGGGGTACTGATATAGTTTCACCGCACGGCATTCCCTTGGATCTCTTGGACAGACTTTTGATCATCAACACTAAACCATACTCGAGAGAAGAAATAAAAGAAATTTTGAAGATAAGGGCTGAGAAGGAAAAGATAAAACTGGAAGATGAAGCTTTAGAATATTTAACGGATATAGGTGAAAGAACGAGTTTGAGACATGCGATTCAGTTGATGGCGCCAGCTTACGAAGTGGCGAAAGAAAACAAGAGAGAGAAGATAGCTAAAGAAGATTTGGTTTTTGTAGAAGAAAGGTTTGTGGACGTGAAGAGAAGCGTTGAATACATGAAGAGCATAGAGGAAAGATTTTTGAAGTGAAGGATTTAAGTTTTGCTATCAAACCATACATATGAATAAAAAAATATTAGAAATAGTAGGTTATTTAAACGGAGAGAGAGAGTTCTTTGAGACGCTCAACCCACCGATAGCTCGAAATGTTGGAAGTTTAAAAGAAGAATATAGGAAAGATGATAGAGGTTTTTCTACTTTTGAGTTTCTTTCAGAGTACTTGTTTGGAGAAAATGGAATATACAAAAAATTGTTTAGGTTAACTCTGATCGGTGCAGAATTCATACCCGCCATGGAAGAAGAGGCTAAATTCCTAGCGAAGTTATATGATAATATAGGTAAACCAATGATGGAAATAATGGAGAGAAAGGTAAACAACCCAATTCTCTATCCAGAAGAGTTTGTGAGTATTGTAGCGATGATGTACTCTTTTCTCACTTATACAGACTACAGATATGGCTTTAATAGAATAAGAGAAAGTGAGTTGAGGAACGAATTCTTTAAACACATCAACAAATATAAACGTTCGCTTGAAGCTTTTATGTGGAAAAAAAGCCCGTATAGCGAAAGGATCGATGAGTATCGACCAGGAAATATGGACGAATATGGTTACGTTGTTTTTTTTGTAGTGACGTCACAAAATGGATGTGTCATTTTGGAAAAAATTAAAGGAAATAAAAACGCTATATGGAAGGATTTTCCAGCCGAGGGATTAAAAAAAGTGTGCATAGAAGGGATAGAAAAGTCTAAGGAAAAATTCCAGAATTTCATAAGGAATAGAGATTTAAAAAATTTGTGTCACCCTAACTATTTGAGTTTATCTATAGATTGGAAAAGATTTCATGATTGTTATAACAAAATATATGGTTCTAACGCTATACCGATGTACGGTTAAGTGAGAGATGGGTTAAATTTTACAAACGTTTAGTCTGGGAAAGCATTTGGTCGAGTTGGGAAGAAATCTCACGAACCATGTGCAGGATACCATGTGGGATACTTTGGAAATCTTTATATGTGTACATGGGTGATTCTATCGGATGACCTTCTTTGAGTTTCTTTACATACCAATTTATCAAAATTTCATCATAGATCTCGTAGAGATTTTTCCCCTCTAAATAATTTTGAATAGCATGGTCCAAATCTTTTATTATCTCCTTATTTGGTATTTTTTTATATCTTTCCTCAAAGTCTTTGAAACTTCCCTCAAATCCACCATATAACACTTCAAGTGTGTACAAAAATTTTAGCATTTTATCCCTTTCACAACAATTCTTCACAACTATTTTTACTGGCCCATTATATATGCTGATTCCTTTCCCTTCGCTTTCAACTTTTATATTATTACAACACTCTAAAAACTGTTGGTACCTTTTCTTAAAATCTTCCACAAGAAGTTTTACATACTCACTCATATCATTAGTATCCCTTAAAGTATTTAAATTTTATTCTTTCAACATCTCTAAAACTTTTTGGACGTCGGCTCTACCCCTAACTTTTGACAGAACAATACCGACTAACTTACTCCTATCCTTCACGTTTTTCTTTTCCTCTTCAATTATCTTTTTAATTTCTTCTTCAGAAAGTGGTTTTAAGTTTAGATTTTCTAAAATTTCTTCAAGCGAAGCTTCTTTGTTTTTATTCATTTCTTTTAAGACGTCGTATGCCGCTTCCTTGAAGAATTTTTTATTTTTCAACCCATCAAAAAATTCTTCTATTTTTTTATCATCTAAGTCGAATTCTACCTTTTCCTTTCTTTCGATCTCTTTTATCGTTGCTGTCAATACATTAGCAACAACTTTAGGATCAACACCACTCGACTTTACTATTCTATCGAAGGTAAAGAAATATTTGCTTTTCAAGAGAGAGTTAATAAGCTCCTTAGAAAGTTTGTAATCTTTTTCGTATCTTTCAACGATCGCCGGAATAGGTTCCGGTATTTTCAGATTCTTTAAAATTTCTCTAACGAAAACCGGTTTTATATCGGTTTCTGGATACATCCTCTCTGCACCAGGAAGAGGTCTCATATACTCTGTGCTTCCGTCCTCCTTTGCCGCTCTCGTTTCCTTTTCCACACTTTTCCCTTCTTCGATCAACTTCGTCTGTCTTTCTACTTCCTTTTCTATAACCATAGAAATTAATCCTAATCTTTGTATTCCTTTTATTTCTACTCTAGCACCATTTTTTATCGAAACGTTGATATCTTGTCTTATGGCTCCTAACATCCTCCTTATTTTTTGAGTCGAAGAAGAAATTAAGAAAATTTGGTAAGCTATTTCTTCAATTTCTTTCGGGTCGAACCCATCCAAAACACCGGTACTTATTTCTACTAGTGGAATCCCAAGTCGATTTAATCTGTAGTAAACTTTTCCATTCTCTTCTTTTTCTATCGCCGCCGCATCTTCTTCCAAACAAATTTGTGCTATCGGAACTTTTCTGTTTTTATACTCGAAATATCCGTCAAACCCAACTATCATCGTCCTTTGAAAACCAGATGTATTGCTACCATCTATAACAATCTTTCGCATGACATGAATTTCATCCGGAATCTTACAGTTGAAAAGTTTAGCTATTTGTAAGGCTATTTGTAAGGCTTCTAAGTTTACGTCGTGAGGCGGCTCTTCGTCCAATTCAACTAAGCAGCATTCTTTTTCAAAAAAATAGTAAAAGAAAACTCTATCTCTCAGATACTCGTACCTAGCGGCAAGATCTAACTCTCCTAGCTCTGAAAAAGTTGGATACAATTTTCTAACGACAACAAATTTATGATTTTTCTCTTCCATTTTTGTGGAGCAATCACAGAATAATTTTTTCTCTACATCCAATTGGAAGTGGATTTCTAATCCAACTTTCAAACCAATTTTTTTGTAATCAACTTTCACTTCTCTCACCAAATTCTCCTACGAGGTTTTCTTGCATCATTCTTTTTATTTCTTCCATGTTTTTTGTGTGCCCTAATACAAACATGAGTTTAACTAAAGCTGTTTCGATCGTCCAGTCACAACCATTTCCTATAACACCAACTTTTTGTAAGAGTCTACCAGTTAGGTAAACGTCCATATCCAACCTTCCAAAAATAGTTTGAGGAGCAAAAACGACTGGAATACCGGAATCTATTAAATCTTTTATAGCCGGAAGAAAGTTTTTGGAAAAAACGTCTTTATAAGGGTTAACACCTACATGACCCAAACCAGTTGCCGCGATGACCAAACCATCGTAGTGTTTTTTCATTTCTTTCAAATGCTCTACAGAGGCTCCAGGATGATAGTAAAAAACGCCAACTCTAGGATTTATTTTTTTATCCAACTCGACTTTCCTGTTTTTATCCCTCCTTCTATATTCTTCCACAAGGTATTCTATCTTCTTTTCGAAGCAATCTACTTTCGCCAACGGTTTGGAGTTAACAGATTGAAAGGCATCTCTTCTACTTGTGTGAAGTTTTCTAACTCTAGTCCCTCTATGTATCAAACAGTACTCATCACTCATACTTCCATGCATACAAACCACAACTTCTGCTATTTCTCCTTTCGCCGCAAACAAAACTGCAGAGAGTAAATTTAGCCTTGCGTCACTACTCGGTCTGTCGCTACTTCTCTGAGCACCCACCAAAACAACAGGTACTGGTAAATTTCGAAGCATAAAGCTTAGAGCAGCCGATGTGTAATGCATCGTGTCTGTTCCATGTGTTATGACAACTCCATCTACACCCGATTCTATTTCTTTTACAACTTCCTCAGCTAATTTTATCCAATGTTCTGGTTGAATATCTTCACTAAATATTTCAAAAACTTTTTTTACTCTTATGTTTGCTATTTCTCTGACTTCGGGAACGAAGTTTAAAATTTCTTGTGGAGAATAAGAAGGATAAACAGCTCCAGTTCTATATTCAACTTTACTCGCTATTGTCCCACCGCAAGCTATCAAAGAAACGATCGGTTTATTTTTATCAAATTCTTCTTCTACTTCCCTTCTCTCACCGGTAGCATTCTCTAGCTTTTCTACGAGCTTGATTTTTTCCAAATCCTCTACTTTAATCCCTACATTGTACCCGTTGCTTAGCTTTATAACAACCACATCCTCGTGACTAAAATCAGTTCTTGGCATCAGTATTCCTTTCAAACCACTTACTTCTATTAAATCTCCTACAGAAATGCCTTTTTTCTTTAAGTTAGAATAAACGTCCATAAAAATCTTTAAAAAAGAAAAAATAAAAAAGAAGGTTTAACCGATCGCTAAGAAGCTCCACCAAGGTTTCTCTGTCGTTATTATTTTTCCATCTTCTGCCGAAATCTCATACTTTACTTGAAGATCTATTGGAATTATACCAATAAGTTTAGCTGGTTTCTCTGCGTTTACTGAATAGATTAAAATGTTTTCCTTTCTTTCTAGCTTCACTTCTTTAATCTTCTCCTTAACTTTTACTCCTATCTCATCTGGCGTTACGTTCAGGCTTTTGTTTGTTACCTCGTCTATCAATTTTTCGTCTTTTAACTTCAAAGGAACTACCGATTTAGCGACTGTCCCCTCTACTTTTATTTCCACTCTATCACCCGGATTAATCTCTACCTCTTTGTTGTTTACTTTTACCACAATTTTACTCACGTTTATTTTTTCACCAGCAAGCTCAACGTCTTTACCAATCCTTAATTCTCCTATCACTTCTTTTAACTCTTGCTGCCTAGCTAAGTTGATCTCTTTTGTTTGTCTCACATATTCTTTCACCAGTTGTTTTTTCTGCTCGTTTATTTCTTTCATCTTCTCCGCTAATTCTCTCCCGCTCAAATTCGGATCTAAAGCAGCTTCTACTTTCATTTCTTTAAGTTCGCTCAATGATTGTATAAATTCTTCTCTCAAATTTTCTTTCTTCTCTCTGTATTTCTGGACTACCGCTGAAATTTTTTGAACATCCAAAGACTCGATCTTTTTTTCTGGAGATGGTAAACACTCCTTATATTTTTCCCTTATTTTTGCTAGCTCCTCCTCGGTATAATTTCCAGATTCTATTTTTTCTCTGAGATTTGCTCTCAGCATTCTACACTCGATCATTTTTGTCATGTTAAATTTTTTTGGGTCGAAATTTTCACCTGGAGCGCAAACACATCTCCCGTTTATACATCTGGATTTGTCCGCTCCGATGACTTGTGGGCAGAACTTATCTTTGCAATCATCATTTGTCTGACATTCATTTTGTTGCTGCATACCTCTTCTTATCATTTCTTTCATTTCTTCTATGTTTGTGGGCATTCCTACCTCTCTGGGAATTTCTTGTTGAGCTATGATTGCTTGTGAAATTACTACCATCACTGTGCAAAACATGAAAAAAAAGACTAGATTTTTCATCAAACCACCTCAACCTTCAATAAAAATTTAATTTTTTATTTTTAATCTTTTCGTGAAAGTTAAACAAGTTATAACCTCGATATAAAACCGGTTCTAGGGAAATAAATCACACCTTCTTGTTGCATTTTCTTCAAAATCTCTTCTATGTCTTCTATGCCAGCTGCCTTAGCTTTTTTCACAACTTCATCATATGACAGTTCTTTACCATAAAGGTTTTCCATATCTTCCATAAGTTTGATCACAGTCCTTATTTTACTTCTTTGAACGGCAGTGGCCTTCGCACCTTCTGCTCTGTCTATGTCCAATTCTCCTGTTTCAGGTTCAAAACCGAACTGTCTCAGCGAAACACTTAACAATCTTATAGCTCTCAAAGCATCTTCTTTCGTAACCTTATCTCTTAGCTGAATTTTGGCAGAAGCTTCCGAAAGTCTAATTAAAGCTTCGTACTGTCTCATCGTTATAGCTATGGGTGCGCCTTCTGTCGACTTTTTCCTTAGGTCTATGAAAAACTTTTTTATTTCCTCTGCCGCTTCTTCAGTTAGTTGTGGAAAACAATTTTTTCTAGCGTAAGCCACATATTTTCTAAAAAGGTCAGGTGGGATCGGTGCTTCTATTTTTTCTCTTCCGAAATGTCTTGCTTCCAAAATGTGTGTTACTATTTTTTCATCGATTTCTGGGTTAGGTATATCTTTTAGAGCAAATTTTAGATCGAACCTCGTCAATATAGTCTCAGGTACATCCAGTTGCTCTTTTATCGGTATGTAAGGGTCGAATCTAGTGAATTTAGGATTACCTCCTGCCAATATAGAAGTTTTTGCTGGCAATGTCGCAACGATGTTGGCTTTAGCGATCGATATCTTACCAGATTCCATTGCCTCGTGAAGTGCTATCATGTCTTGTTTGTCTATTTTTTCAAACTCATCTATCGCAAGTAAACTCTTGTTGCAAAGCACTAAAGCACCAGCTTCGAGAACCCAACCACCAAAAAGCTCTTCGTCTCTAGTTACAGTTGCAGTAAGACCGACACCAGTTAGTCCTTTTCCACTAACATACCTAGCTCTCGGAATTAGAGTCGTTATAACGTTCATAAGAGAGGTTTTAGCGGTAGAAGGCTCTCCTACCAAAAGTATATGGATCTCACCTCTAACCCTCGACTTGTCTTTTTGTACATGCTCGACTCCACCAAAAAGCTGAAGAGCTATAGCTAGTTTTACATCTTCTAAACCAAAAATACTTGGTGCTATCGATGCAACTATTTTATCGTAGATTTGTGGATCTTTGGCTAGTTCGAAAATTTTTTTCTCATCCTCTTCGCTAATCTCTATTTCTTCCCATTCGGTTTCTACAGATTCGATATGATTAGCTTCCAGATAAATCTCCATCTGTCTAGAAATACTTCCTTTAACTCTCCTAGGTAGTTGTTTTAACACGCCGGTAACTCTTATTCTGTTCCCAGGATCAGTTTTATACTGCATTTTAGGCGTTACCAAGTCCTCTTTTAGGTATACGATTAAATCTGACGGTCTTTCCCCGCTAGTAATTTCAAAAGGTTCTTCGATTACTATCCATCTTGTATCGTAGTATTTTTCAGACACAACCTTGAAACCCTTTCTATTCCCACAGTTTTGACAAATTTGAGGAGGTTTAATCGTTCTTTCTTCTAAAACCGATTTAATTATTTCTCCGCATGCTGTGCATTGAAAATCTGTTTCATAAACTTCAGGTCTAACTTCACTAGCTCTTTTTACAATTCCATCTATGGACAAAAACTTTCCTATGTGTTCAGACCTAAGATTTCTTATCCTTATGTTTCTGATTTCAGGTAGATTGTAAAATCTGAGATGAAATCTTTTATTCTGAAGACCAGGGTCTATTTCCCCAAGCGAAGCTTCAACTTTTTTTAAAGTTTCTTCAGGGTATTCGAGCAAATATTCAGCGAGTTCGAAGTCGAATTTTTCGAGCTCAGAGAAGTCTATATCTATAGAGGATTTTCCTTCGTTTGAAGCTAGTATTATCTTTTCTTTGTAGTATTCTTCTAAAAATGTTAAGAATCTTTCAAGAAGTTTTTCTTCTTCCATTTTTGGAGTTTTCTGTCTAGGTATATAAGGTTTATATAAAAAATATGAAAATTTGGAAAAAAAGAAAAATTTATTCTATCGCTATTCTATCGCTTTGATTTCTTTGAGTTTTTTGTATGCAATTTCTACCGCTCTGTTTATGTCTTCGACTTTCCTAGCTCCAGTGCAAACTACTTTCCCTGAACTGAAAAACAAAAACGCGACCTTTGGATCTTCAATCCTATAAACTACACCTGGAAACTGCTCAGGTTCATACTCTGTGTTTTCTAGACCAAAAGCGATTTTATCCAAGTTTAAACTCTCACCAAGTTTAGCCGAAGCAACTATGTTTTGAATTTCGACTTTATAGTTTTTTGGAACCTTCACACCAATTTTTCTTAATTTCTTCAAGATTTGTTCAACACTTCTATTCAATTCTGCTCTGTTTCTCGAACCGGTACAAACGATTTTACCTGAACTAAAAATCAGAGCTGCTGTTTTAGGTTCTTTTAGTCTATATACAGCTCCTGGAAACTGCTCTGGCTCATACTCCGTGTCTTCGTCTAAAAGCTTTTTTAAAGGTACTTTCACACCAAGAGAAATCGAAGCTACTATGTTTTCGACTTTTATTTGAAAGTCTTGCATGATTTCACCTTTTATTTATATACCTTTTGCGTTTAAATTTTTGCTTTAAATTTCCAAAAGAAACGAATTCAATTTAAACAGGGGAACGATGTATACGCCTTCAAACTGGTATACACACTCATCTAAAAGGGTTACTATAAGTGGTATTAACTTTCTTCCATCTTCCACAATCTTCTTAAACTCCTCACATCTTTCTTTGTGTCTTAAAGCAGCTTTCTTCAACTCAGAAACCTTATACCTATGTTTGCCCCATTGTTTGCAATCCACCAAAACAATTAATTCTCCTCTTTCAGCCAAAACATCTATTTGGTATTTCTTTTCAGTTTTGAAGACGAAGTTTATCGTAGATTTAAAGCCATGTTTTTCGAAGATCTCGGCCACAACTTTTTCAAAATCTTGCCAGTTTATGGTTTGGAAAGCCTCTTCAAGGGTTAAACCATTTTTTATAAGTTCCTCCATTTTTTCCAGTTTCATATATTAATATCAAATTTCAAATTATTGAAAATGGCAAAGTTTTTGGTAGGCGGAATAGACGAAGCGGGTAGAGGTGCTGTAATAGGGCCTATGGTAATTGCTGGTGTTGTTTTAGAGAAAAAAGACCAGAGGGTATTAAAATCTATAGGTGTGAAGGATTCTAAGGAATTGACACCAAAAAAACGAGAAGAACTTTATAAACAAATAGAATCGATAGCTAAAAACATAGTAGCGATAAAAATACCAGCTTGTATGATAACGAATTATCAGTCGAAAAAAATAAATCTAGACAGAATAGAAGCGATGAAGATGGCGGACATAATAAAGATGTTGGATGCAGAAAAAATTTACGTGGATTCGATAGAACAAAACAGCGAAAAATTTGAAAAAATGATTAAAGAGCATTTAGGTGAAAAAAAATGTGAGCTTGTCGTTAAAAATTATATGGATGAAAGTGTTCCCGTGGTTTCGGCAGCATCTATAGTGGCTAAAGTGGAGAGAGATAGAGAAATAGAAGAGATAAAAAAACAAGTTAAGTATGATTTCGGTGTGGGTTATTCTCATGATGAAAGAACGATAAAATTCATAGAGAAAATTTTACAAACCGAAGAAGAACCGCCCAGATATCTTAGATTGAGATGGGAGACTGTAAAAGAAGTGGCGAAGAGGTTAATGGAGGAAAATAAGAAAGTTAAAAAATGGGTTTTAACAGAAGTTTTGGAGCAAGACTCTTGGCAGAAAAAAATAAAAGATTTCTTTTTAAAAAAAATATAGGTGAGATTGGGATGAAAGGTAAAAAAGCTGCCGTATTGATAACATATTTGTTTGGGATCTTGATCGGTGCGATCTCCTACTTTTTAAATAACTATATTTTTTCTGTCATTTCTTGTGTGATTTTATACTATAGTTTGTACTTAGCTTTTAGGAGAATTTTTGAGATCAAAGAGTTCTTTTCTTCTACAGCCCTTGGCTATTTTGGTCTATGGTTCATAGTTTGGACGATTTTAATAAATTTGATTGGTTAACATGAGAGTTTATGTAAGAGAGCTTGGTAAAAAAGTAGGTGAAAAGGTTTTAGTTAAGGGTTGGGTCCACGATCGTCGAGATCTCGGTAAATTAGGGTTTATAATTTTAAGAGACGTCACAGGTTTTACTCAAGTTATTTTAAGAGGAGAGAAGTTTCGTGAAGTTATGAAAAGCCTACACCAAGAAGACGTGGTTGAGATAGAGGGCTTAGTTAAAAAAAGCTCTTCTGAAAAATTTGAAGTAGAGATAGAAGCAGAGAGAGTAAGTTTTTTAAACAAATCAGAGGCACTTTTACCACTCGACCCGAGAGAGGTTACGAAAGCCAATTTAGATACAAAGTTGGATTGGAGATTTTTATATTTTAGGACAGAAGAGGGCAAAGCGATTTTTAGAATTCAAACAGAAATTACAAAAAGTTTTAGAGAGTACTTTTTAGAGAAAGGTTTTATCGAAATGCAACCACCGATAATAATAGGAAGCGCAAGCGAAGGAGGTGCTGAACTTTTCCCCCTGCCTTACTTTGAAAAAGTAGCTTACCTAGCTCAATCCCCTCAATTGTACAAACAGATGGGTGCTATTTCCTTCGAAAAAGTTTTTATGATAGTCCCAGTTTTTAGAGCAGAAAAATTTGATCAACCAACACATTTAAACGAAATAAGACAAATGGACATAGAAGTCGCTTTTGCGAGCGATGAAGACGTGATAAAAGAACTGGAAGGGGTTTTCGTCCATATTTTGAAAAATGTTAAGAAAAATTGTAGTGGGGAGTTGGAAAAGCTCTCTCAGAATTTACAAATACCATCACTTCCTTTACCTAGGGTAAAATATGAAGACGCGGTTAGAAAATTGCAAGAGGTTGGTGAGAATATAAAGTATGGTGATGATTTTTCGAAACAACAAGAAAAAAAACTTGCAGAAATCTTCGGACAAGCTTTTATTCTGAAAGATTGGCCTGAAGAGCTCAAACCTTTTTATGCAATGCCTTCTGAAGAAAATCCAAAGATAGTGAAAGCTTTTGATTTGATTTATAAGGGTTTGGAAATTTCTTCTGGCACACAAAGAATACATCTACCAGATTTACTAGAAAGAAGAATCAAAGAAAAAGGATTAAACCCAGAAGATTTCAGATACTATATAAATTGTTTTAGATTCGGCGCCCCTCCTCACTCCGGATGGAGCATAGGTTTGGAAAGGTTGACGATGAAGATATGTGGGAAGGATAATATACAAGAGGTTACGATGTTTCCGAGGACCAGGACGAGAATCCAACCATGATTATTCGTAGAGGAAAATTGGTAGAGATTAAAAAAGTGGATAGGTTAGTTGTAGTGGGGGACTTGCATGGAGACTATGAAAGTTTTTCTAAAACTAAAAAATTTTTAAACGAAGAAACGGTTTTGGTGTATCTAGGAGATTATGCAGATAGAGGAGATTTTGGAATGGAAATAATAGAGGAGTTGAGCGAAATGATGAAAAAATATCCGGAGAGTGTGGTCGTTTTAAAAGGAAATCATGAACAGTATAACGATGACGGATCTGCAGCTTTTTATCCTTGTGATTTGAGATTAGAAGTTGTAAGCAAGGGAAGATCTTGGGATGAATATTTCAAAAATTTTCTTAGACCGTTTTTCAAAAACCTACCTTTATGTGCTGTCTATCTTTCAGAAAAAAGATTGTTTTTTGTTCATGGTGGTATCTCTTCCAAGATAGAGAGTGAGAAAGATTTAGTTGAACCGAGTCCTAGAATAGAGGAAGATTTGTTATGGAGTGATCCGTTTTCCGGTTTAGGAGAACTTTTAAATCCCAGAGGAGCAGGAGTTTTATTCGGGAAAGACGTAACGGAAAGTTTTTGTAAAAAGTTTAAAGTTAGTAATATCGTGAGAAGTCATGAGCCTAAAAAAGCGCTTTATGGACCTGTGATAGAACATGATGGAAAGGTTTTGACCATAAGTTCGACTAGAGTATACGGAGGCAGACCTCATGTTTTAATGTTTTTTAATGAAGAGGTTCAAACTTTTTATTTGGATTGAAAAATCTAATTCTATGAAGGGTTACGAGTTTGTCGATATAACTACTGCCGATATAGCTTTCATCGCCTATGGGAAGACTTTAAGCGAACTTTTCTCTAACGCAGCAATAGCAATGTTTGAAGTTATAGTAGATATGAACAGTGTGGAGAAAAAAGAGGAGAGAGTTGTAGAAGTGGAGGGTAGTGATTTGGAATCTTTAATGTTTAACTGGTTGAACAATTTGTTAGTTTTTGTTGATAGTGAAGGTTTGGTTTTTTCTAGTTTTGATGTAAACGTAGATGAGAAAAATATGAAATTAAAAGCAGTGTGTAGGGGTGAGAGAATTGATAAAAGTAGGCATGAAGTTAGAACTCAAGTCAAAGCAGCAACTTATCATAAAATGAAGATTGAAAGAAACGATGTATGGAAAGCTCAAGTGATTTTAGATATTTGATTTTTCTTCTAAACATCGCTTATAACAATCATAGACCCTATTTTTCTTATAAAAGATCCACCCAGGTTTATGTAACTCCCGGTCCCGCTTATTCTTATGTTTCCGCTAACTTCTAGCCTTTCAGTAGGTGAAGTTGTTCCAATCCCCACTCTATCGTTCGTTGAATCAACATAAAGAGTTCCGCTATCAATGTTCATAGGACCAGCAGCTGTTATTTGGTTAATGTTTTGTATATTCCTTCCAGAAGTTATTACGCTAAAAGTACCTATGGATAAATCTCCACTTGTTATATTTAATCCAGAAGAGCTTATAGTAACTCTTTGAGTACCGCCAGTAGTAAATCCAATAACTCCAGACCCAACTCTATACATTCCCGTATTCGTCTCAGAACCAAATGTAAATGAGGGACTACTAACGCTCCCATCTCCAGCTTGTATATTCCTACCAGAAGTTATTACCAAATTAGCCCCAACAAAATATTCACTTGCATTAACTCTACTTCCATTCAACAAAACCCCATATATATTTCTAGAACTATCTATCGTAGTCACACCATCAATACGCAAACTCCCACTCATCCCTATATTACCAATATTTGCTAAATTCCTCGAACTATCTATTATTTGAGTAGTTCCAACGAAATAATTAGAGGAATAAACACCACTACTAACATTAACGTTGCTTGCATTTACCCAGTTGGTGTTTACCAGCGAAAAACCACCTAAGTTTAAATTGTTCGTGTCAAGAGAAAAAGGCGAGGCCCCAATTGTACTGACACCAGTCCAGTAAGTTATCCTATTAGTTATTCCACTACCAGTAACATTTCCATACAAGTTAATGTCGACACAACTAACACTTCCATCCGAATGGATAACTTGAATAGCACCACTACCCGAACAACTTCCAATAACTCTCCTCTGCGTTTCTGTAAAGTTAACACCGAGTATAATGTTTCCGCTGAGGCTTTGTGTAGAAGCGTTTAATCCAGACCCAACACTTGTTATAATAGAAGGATACCCACTCAGCCTCACCCAAGGAACGATACCTCCTTGTAATGTCCCGCTCCATCTTACATCGCCTTGTACATCCAGCGCATACATCGGATTGGTTAAGTTAATACCAACAAACGAAACATTTGTTATGTTAAACCTGTACATGTTTAGGTTTGTGTCTATCGGTTTTATTTGACTCAAGGGGTGAGTTTGTTCTTGGGCAAAAACAGAGGTAGAGATTAGTATGAACGTTATGAATAGTAGAAAGAAGTTTCTAAAAAACAAAACATTTGTACGTTTATTCATTTCTCCAACCCCCTTCTAATCAGTTCCAATATTGCGTCTTTTTTTGCTCTAATCCCCTTCTTTAACATATACTCTTTGATTTTCTTATCCAACTCTTCATCCAATATTATGGGAAATATCTTTGACATATCACCATCTATCCTTTTTTGTCAAACAACCAATTTTTTATAATTCTTATACTACTAACTAGTACTATACTAGTAATGCTAACTATACTTCTCATACTAATTATTAGTATTGTTGCTATTTAAATTTTTCGGTCTTTTGATCTGAAGGACGCTATCCTTATAAGTTTTTAAAAAACTTTTAAAACTTTTATATAAACTTTCTAATAAAATATATCAGCTTAGCACGCCCTGCTGTAAATCCGGCAGAAATGGGGCGTGTAGCATTTCTACACGCTTCGATTTTGAGTGTAAATTAAAAATGGTGGTTTAAATGTCGATAAAAGAAAGGGTTGTGAGAGTGGGTGATTTTGTTTGGGAAGTTCCGAAAGGTGTTAAATCTTGCATGAAGGTTCCAGCTAGGCTTTATCTTTCTGAAAAACTTTTTAAAGACGTGGAAGACGGGGCTATAGAGCAAGCCGCAAACGTCGCTTGTTTACCAGGTATACAAAAATGGTCGGTAGCTCTGCCAGATATGCATTTTGGATACGGTTTCCCCATCGGTGGAGTTGCTGCGCTAGATTTTAATGAAGGAGGAATTTCTCCAGGCGGGATAGGTTTCGACATAAACTGTGGTGTTAGGTTACTGAGAACAAATTTGTCGGTGGAAGAAGTTAGACCTAAGTTGAAGCAACTCTTAGACGAAATTTTCACTAACATACCTTCTGGAGTAGGAGAATCGGGGAAAATCAAACTAACGATCTCCCAACTAGATGAAGTTTTGACGGACGGAGCAAGATGGGCTGTTAGAAATGGTTATAGCATAGAAAAAGACCTTGAATATCTGGAAGAAAACGGTTGTATGGAAGGTGCAGATCCAGAAAAAGTTTCTAACGAAGCGAAAAAGAGAGGAGCACCTCAGTTAGGAACTTTAGGAGCGGGCAATCATTTCCTAGAAATACAAAAAGTCGATAAAATTTATTTGCCAGAAATAGCGAAAATTTTTGGAATAGAAAAAGAGGGACAAGTTTTGGTCTTGATTCATACTGGATCAAGAGGGTTGGGACATCAAGTTTGCACGGATTATTTAAGAATTTTAGAAAATAGGTTTAGAGACGAGTTAAAGAAGTTGCCTGACAGAGAGCTGGTTTATGCTCCGACAGGAACAAGAGAACAAGAAAACTATTTTGCAGCGATGGCGGCTGCTGCGAATTATGCATGGTGTAACAGAAGTTTGATAATGTATTGGGTTAGGCAAAGTTTTAGTAAAGTACTAGGATTAAATTGGGAAAAAATCGGTTTAGAAGTTGTTTACGACGTCGCGCACAATATTTGTAAGATCGAAGAGCACGAAATCGATGGAAAGAAGAAAAAACTTTTTGTTCATAGAAAAGGAGCAACCAGAGCTTTCCCACCAAACTCAAAAGAAATACCAGCTAATTACAGAAGTGTAGGACAACCAGTTTTACTACCAGGAGCAATGGCTACCGCAAGTTACATTTTAGTAGCGTCACACTCGGCCAGGGACACTTTCTATTCTACGGCTCATGGTGCTGGTAGAGTTTCATCTAGGTCAAAGATGTTAAAGAACATAAGGGGAGAGGATGTTGCTAGAGAGATGTTAGAAAAAGGGATATTATCTAAAGCGGCTAGTTGGAAGGTCATGGCAGAAGAAGCTTCAGAGGCTTACAAAGATATAGATGAAGTTGCTTTAGTCACGGAAAAAGCAGGCATCAGTAGGAGAGTTGTAAGAGCAGTTCCCATAGGAGTAGTTAAAGGTTAAAACATTTTACCTAAAACTTCCTTCAACCTTTTCTTCATCAGAAGAATGATACTCACATTCATGACAAACCCACTCTTCTAGTATAAATTCTAAACTAAAATTTCCACAATTAGGACATTTTTTCTTCTCGCTTTCCATAAATCAAAATTAGAGAAGATTTTTATTTTTTATGTTTTAATTTTGAATTATGATTGAAGCGAAGTCGGTTTTGTCTGAAGTTTTTATGGATTGTGATTTTAGGTTCAGTTTCTTAAAAAAAGACCCTAGCTATTTACTCAAGCTAAAAGAAATTATAGATTTTTTAGAAGGATCAGGAGTTAAATCGAAATATATAAAAAACCTGGTTAGAGCATTTCCTTCGGTTTTGTTTTATTCCATAGACGATCTAAAAAATAGCTTAAACTTAAAAAAAGGTGTTTATAAATCAAATTGGTGTTTAGAGGATGAAGTAGTATCTTTTAGAAGGTTTTTTAAACTTTATGAGGAAAAACCAGAGTTGGTAATGAGTTCTAAGTCAATGTGTAAAAACTTAAATATTGCGTCAGGGTTTGTTGGAAAAATTATACAAAAAGCTGGGTGTTATGGTATTTTGTATATAAAAGTACCTAGCGCGGGAACCTATCTTGCAATTCTGTTTGCGGAGGAGATATCTAAAGAAATTCTAACCTCTATAAGAAACGTGTATCAGGATTCAGAAAATAAGAAGGTTTGGATTGACACGAAAGATATTTTGAAGGAAATAAGTAAAAAAAGTGATGTTAAGATTACATACTCTCCTCAAAATTCTAAATTGATTGCCGGATTGATTGAACTAAGTATACCAAAATTTTTTTATGAGAAAGATGTTTTTAGAGGGAAAATACATTATCGTTTTAAAGACGATTTCTTAAAAGGTTTATACGATTTTTTGGAGAGAGAAAATAAAGAAACTTATGAATTGTTATCAAAGTTATTGGGTTAGGTCTTATTTTATTTCACTGGAATTTCTTTAGTCTGATGATAGAAAATACAAATGTCTAACTCAGCTAGCGAGATTTTTAACTCTCTTCCTAAATTTTTTAGAATTTCTTCGATTTCAAGATATTTTTTCTCACTCAAAGTTTTAGGAATCTCTTTTATCAGTTTAAATTCTTTCAAAAATTTAAGCACATGTCTGTCGATTATAGCAAAATTTTCACATCCAACGTTTCTGAGAAAATGCGAAGCTTCTTTATACCCAATTCCCATAAAATTTTCGACCAAAATCTTTCTCAAATTTTCCGAGCAATCTATTTCTTCCAGCAGATCTATTTTTTCTCTGTTTTTTTCTATGTACTCTGCTCTTTTGTTGTAAAATCTGTAACCTAAAAATTTTAATTTTCGCGCCAATTCTTCTTCGCTCAAAAATAGAAAACCATCGCCGATTTTCCTCCAAACTTGTAAAGTTTTTTTTAATGAATTTCCAGCTACAAGAATACAAAAACACAACTCAATAAATTTCTCTTCTTTCTTAAGATTTTTGTTTTCTTTAAATTCCTCAATCTTCTCTCTAATCTTTTCCGCGTTTTCTTCGTATATTTTTTTCACTACTTTCAAAGCATTTGGCGACTCAAACATCCGGATTCTACCTAAAATTTCTTATGCTTCATCTTGTATATAATCTTCTCCTTTCGTCAACCTATGAAAAGCTTCCTTTAATTCTTTTCCTAAGTACAAAGCATGATCATAAGTGCTGAAGAAGCTACCACCCTTTAAAAACTGATATATATCCCAGAAGTTTTTGCTTTCAACTTTAAGTGTGATTGTTGAATTTTCAGGAGTTCTGTGTTCGAGTTTTATGTTGTCACCCTCCTTAGATATAAAGAAATTACCTTTCGGGTCTTGAACAAAAACTTTCATTTTTTCAAAATTTTCAGCTAAAACTTTTCTGGCGTTTTCCCAGTCGTGTTTATAGATATGCGCACTTACACTAACACTGGTTATCGTCCCGATGAGAAAATTAGTTTTTGTTCTTTTGTTTATTTCTTCAACTATTTTTCTCGCTAACTCTATTTGAGCTACAAAATTAACTGGCCAAGCTAGATACATGTCGTTACTTCTCAAGAAAACGATGTGTGAGTAGTAATTCTCTGTTATTATTCCTTGTATGGCTATTATG
This sequence comes from Candidatus Aenigmatarchaeota archaeon, assembly GCA_025057985.1. Classification (GTDB taxonomy): domain Archaea; phylum Aenigmatarchaeota; class Aenigmatarchaeia; order CG10238-14; family SpSt-28; genus SpSt-28. The sequence continues at coordinate 1,983 of JANXEV010000009.1, read as the reverse complement.
CACGGCGGGTTTTTACTTTTTTGATCGACTTCATGGTCCCAACTAACAACCAAAGCTCTTCTTGAATATGGAGATTCTACTAATTTTTCTACTAAATATTCTAACTGATTTTTACCGAATTTATGCTTGAAAATTCTCTCACCGTATGTATATTCCACACAGTCAGGTTTTTCCGGGCTTAAAACTTGTTTCATATGGTTTTGGAAATCTTTCTCTGAAATATATTTGAAAAACTCTTCTTCTATTTTGTAATCCTTTCCATACAAACCTAATGTTACCATTACGTTTAAGTATTCTTTTTGTGGTTCTTCATGTTCGCTGAATTTTATAGAACCAAACCTCATTATCAAATCTAAAATTTTTAACCAGGCTCTAAAAACACTAGTTTCGTAAATGTAATGCCCGCTCAAGGGGAAAGGCCAAGAAGTTAGTTCGGTTTTTTCTTCTAAGACTAGCGGAATTATTTCTCTCACGTCTTTAGCTTCTCTCTTATAGTTTTTTTCTACACATTTTTCTAAGGCACTAAAATCCGATTTTTTGTATTCTTCTCTCAAGTCGATCAATTTTACACTTTCAACGATTTTCTTTACTTTGTCAAGAGGAAAAACAATTTTTTGACTTTCTATTTTTTTCTTTTCAAAAACCTCAACCAAAAAATCGCCACTTGTGGTTAAATCAGCACCGAAGAGGATCAATGTATCAATTTTTGGTGAAGTTGACAAGGTTTCTAAGATTAAATTAACACCATAGGAAGTGTAAGTCGTACCTATTATCCCTATTTTTTCTAGAGTTTTTTTGTCAAGTTTTTTTATTATGTCTTCTTTTTTTGACCAAAGTGTAGAAATCGCAACATTACTTTCTTTGTTTATCACCAGAATATCTTTCCTCATAAAATATTTTTTGAAAACAAATTTATAGGGAGATCACTTTTTCCCTCTTTTCACCATTCTTCTGAAAATCAAGTAGGATACCACAGAAAGAACAATAGCCAAAACTATTAGGTTGGAGATTTGCTTGATTTGCGGTACTGGAGCTTCACCGAAAAAGTAGCCTAAAGTTATCAAGAAGAAAGACCAAGCGAAAGAACCGAGGAAAGTATAGAATAAGTATTCAACTAAATTCATTCTTAACAAACCAGCCGGTATTGAAATTAACTCTCTTATACCAGGAATCATTCTTCCGAAGAAAACAGCACTTTTCCCATATTTTTCAAACCATTTTTCTGCAGCTTCCATTTTTTTTCTATCAATCGAAAAATACTTACCATACTTTTTTATAAATTTTCTTCCTAGAGTAAGAGCGATGTAGTAGTAAATTAAAGCTCCAGCTGTAGCTCCTATCGTTGCGAAAAAAACTCCGTAGAGCAAGCCAAAAACATCTAAATCTTTTAGCGAGATAACATAACCAGCTACAGGTAAAACAACTTCACTCGGTATAGGTGGGAAAATAGTCTCAAGAAAAGTGGCGAGTAATATTCCGAGAAAAATTTTTTCTAATGTAATGGTTATGAAAAATTCTTCAAACATTGTTTTAATTAAAATTCCTCAAATAAAAATATAGCCCCGTCGTCTAGCGGTCAAGGATGCCTGGCTCTGGACCAGGAGACCCAGGTTCGAATCCTGGCGGGGCTAAAAGTTTTTAAGAATTTGGCTAAAAGTTTTTAAGTTTGAAAATAGAAAAATTTTTCTTGTGGTCGGAGAAAAAAACTAGCAAAAACTTAAAACTTTTACGGTTAATATAAAAAATGGGATACTTTAGTAAAATCGATTTTGACATAGATCGTGAGTTGAAAGAAACGGAGAATGAGTTGGGAATCAAAAACATCAAAGTTGAATGGATAGGAGAAACGATTGATTTTGCGAAAATGAATAAAATTCTTGGGGATGAAAGGTTTTCTCCTCTTGGAAAAGGAAAATATTTGAGATCGTTTGGATTCGGGTATCAAGAAATAGGTGAAGGAAAAGATAAAGTTGTCGTCTTTTT
>JANXEV010000008.1:31374-31613 GCA_025057985.1 Candidatus Aenigmatarchaeota archaeon | reverse complement strand
ACAAACTTTCATGGCACAATACCTTGCCAGTCTTTCATTACAAAAAGCTTCTGTATTTACCTCAGTCCAACCAGCGATAAAATTGTAGAAAGCCGCTACAAATATAATAACACCGACACCAATGATAAAGAGGAGAAAAACCAAATCTAAGCCCACGCCGCCTTTCATATTCTGTCTTTATTTTTTAAACTTAAGACTTTTGATAAGACATGTTTAAGGTTATTTCAAACTTTTTATAA
>JANXEV010000008.1:0-31364 GCA_025057985.1 Candidatus Aenigmatarchaeota archaeon | reverse complement strand
ATATATTTCGATAATTTTCGTTATATTAATGTATAACTTACCCTCTTTTGTATCAAAATTGAATATGTTAGGATTTATATCGTCATCAATACGGGTTACTGTTTTTTCTTGTTCATATCCACCGTCAAATTTTGAAAACGTGAATTTTAACTTATCTAGAGCTATTTTATCTTCAATAATTTCCACACGAAGAGTATAAATATTGTCTGTTTCTTACAAAACTCTCATCTTTCATTTTCTTTCGAAGCCTAATTTAATGTCCAATGTTATATTTTATACTAAGAGTGGATGCCTATCATAAAATCTTTAAGAGTTTTTTTTATAAGTTATAGTTAACTCAAGTGAAATTGATCCAAAACCCATGTGAACCTTAAAATCTTTCAATTCTAGAGAGCCTTTTCTTGTGTTAAAAGTTGCTTTTTCACTTCCTGGATTATATATATACCGGCTTTGTTTATTTAAATAAAAGACATAATATGTGTAGTATTCAGTACCTGAATATTCCGCTTTCAAAATATAATTATAACAACTCATTTTTTCACAACTTTCTTCCTTCTCCTCAACTATCTCTATTCTGTATGGTTTTCCAAGTTCAATTTTTTTATTTACTGGTGAATTTGTTCTTACTTCTATAACCGGGCTTTCAGTAGACACCACGGTAGATTTTTCCTTAGAAGTTACTACATAATATTTACCAGGTTTCACATTAGCTGACTCTAATACTTTATAAGTCTTAACACCACTCTTAACTTCAACATACTTCATATCGCTTAAATGATTCTTAGATATGCGTATCCACTTAGTCTCACCTGTTATTAAATCTTGAAGGATGCAACCTATAATAGTATGTACAAATGGTGGTATAAAACACTCTGGCCTTAAACTATCAGAATCTTCCGTTAATATAAAAACTTTATCACCTAGTTTATTCTTTAGATTCCCCGAACTTATTTTCTCTTGACTTTTTAAATCAATCTCTATTGGAAATATAGGAGCTTCACATGGATCTAAACCAAAAGACTGTGATAATGTACATACTGCCTCAAAATTTCTTGTAGCTGTTAAAAAACCTACACAATCATTAAAATCAGCAGCTGATGTAGGACATCCTTTACCATCTTGATTATACTTCGGGTTTAAACTACAAATCAAATTATAACATATTATAGCTTGTTCTATTTGAGAATACTTAATAAAACCTAACTCTTCACCTAATAATTTGAAAATTTTAGCTGAAGCTCCAAACATCATCGGCATAACCACAAAAAGAAATATAAGAGCTATAACTAAACCTAGAATTATCGGAATCACAAAAGTCGCACTTTTCATTATGATTAATTATTTTCAGAATTTAAAACTACCAACAACCAAAACAAAGGGCCGAGGCCCAACCTAAAGCAGATTTACATAAAATACATCCAACTTGTTTTATCATATTATTTACAGCATTCACAGCAAATGATATTAACCTAGGTTGTAATGCAGCTATTATTATTAACGCTACCAATAGTATGACAGCAAAAACTGTGAATGTTATTGCCATTTCTGGCATTTCAAACACCTATAATTCTTCTAACAAGCTCTTGAGCACCGATATAATATAATATTGCCACAATAAATAATACTACCAAAAGTAATACAAAAAACAACAACCTAGTATTTATATCACACTTCATAGTGGCTGCACCATATAAGTGGATAATAGAATATTCATAACACTATATAGTCCTATTGAAATAAATGTGTAAATTATCAGCCCGGATAATAAAGTTTTACCGATACTTTTCATCTTTCTTATTTCGTCCTCACCATAACTAATCTCACCTAAAAACCAACTAAGCATTAACACAATCTCGATGATATATATACCAACTATTATTTGAAAATATTCTAAAGGAATTTGCTTATCTAAATTCAAAAACCAGCTAGCAACATCCATTATTTCTGCCATCTGTTGTTCTGGAATATTTTCAAAAGCAGATTTAGTATAGGGCTCCATGAATTTGAAAGTCAAGACCAACATACCTAACATTCCAATTATTATACCGCCCGCTATAGGTGCGAAAAGTAAAGATGTTATTTTCATTTCTGAAGTGGTTTCAGCTAAAACTTCATCTGTAAACTTGTTAACTTCTTTAGCGTCGTCTAAATAAGATGAAATAGATTTTAAAGTTTCTGAAACCAAATAACTACCTCTCTCCGAAATATCTACCACCGCTTTCATCGATGAAGCCAAAATTTTTGAAGGGTACTCCTTTAAAACACCATATTTTTCGTTAAAAAAGGCGTCTTTCAAAGAAGTAGCCCCAGCCTTTATTTTTTCAATAACTTGAGTCAACAAAAACCTAACCTCTAAATTTTTTATATAACCGCTTAGATCTTCAAATATTTTTTCTAAGGGCTTTCCGGTTTTCGACATCAAACCTATTTGGTATAGTGCTGTAGGTAGTTCTTCTTCGAATTTGATGATTTTCTTTGAAAGCGATTCAAACCCATATGTTGAAAGATAGGCAAACGATACTATACCGAACCCTACCAAATTTGTTATACCAATGGAACACAAAAACTTAGTGGTAAGGTCGTTCGAAGTTTGTATATTGTAAAAAAGGATAGATGAAGCAGAACAAACTATAAAAAGGATGGTTATACCTAAAATTTTTTTCCTTCTTCCATACTCTAAATTCTCAGACAATAAAACTTGATGATACGAGTACGGTCTCGAATAAAAATTCTGCAACAATAGAATGTAAACGACGGAAGGTAAAACAATGGTGTAGAAAGTGGTTATAGTTGCTTGTTTAAAAGCATCTGGTAGAAATATTATTCCCATTGGTAAGAAAACCATTACCAACAAAGGCAAAAGAACTCCAAAAGCGTTAACAATCGTTACTGGTGTTTTCATTTTCAAAGCATACTCTTTCATCCTTCTTTTCGTGCCGACAATCACGACCTCTATAGCCTCTTTTATACTTTTTTCCAACTCATGTTTCGTTATATCAGTTGTTTCTCTTAGTATAGAAAGGGCATCGTTAAATTCTTGGCTCTCGAGTTTCCATTTTTCTGCTATCTTCGATAATTCTTCTTTAACAGAAAAAGATTTACCGCTTCTAATGTTAAACAAAGCTTTCTTAAAATCATCACCTAATGGGCCAGTTAAGTTATAGGCCGCAAATTCTACAGCTTTTTCCAAATTTTGAGTTATCCTCAATGAAATAGACATGTAGACTATCGCCAAAACCATTTCTGAAGAAGCTTTAGCCCTAACATATTTTACCAAAAAACTTGTGTAGTTCATCAAAAAGTAAAAAACCACTCCACACAACATTAGAATGCTAAATAATAAATCTATGCTAAAAACCCCTAGAATAATTGAAATGGATGAAAAGAATAAAAATATAATAGTTGGTATAACGATTGCCGTAGAAAAAATTTGATATGGTTGAATTTCTAAGTTAGTAAAATTTATCTCACTGATGTATTTTTCTTCCAAACTCTTCGGTAGCCGAATTTTAATTCTACCAAAAGTTTCGCAAATTTTTTCGTACAAAGTTTTCTTTCTATAACTCATGATTTTAACCTTTTTTCAAACCACTCTAACCATTTTTCATATATTTCTTTTGCATCTAAATGACCAAATTTATTTGAAACTTCATCACAAATGTTATGAAAAGCTTCGTTCGCTTCTACCACATATTCTGCTTCCAAAATATCCGGTCTGTTCAATTTTTCAGCATACTCAACCATTGTTTGTTTTATCTTACCCCTCAATAATATATTTTCCCATACTTTATCCCAAGCGCCGTGCCATTCTTTTATTCTTTTTGAAATTTCATTCAAAACATCAGATTCTCCGTTAAGTAAAACATCTGTAGGTTTTAATGTGTCTTCTTTCGCCGAATATGTCAAAAGTGGGACAAAAGCCCCTTCACTCATTGGATCGTTTTTCCACTTTTTTCTCACTTCAACAACTTCTACTACTCTCCTAAATCTTCTCAATCCATCAGGCGATTTTAAAACATTAGAAATAACTATAATGTCTAAAGCTTTAAAACTAGTTGGGACCAGACCCAAATCGTTGACGACTCGATCATAAACTCCATAAGCCGACTCACCATGTATAGTACCGGCCACTAAATTAGCCAAAGCGCCTATTCTCATGGATTCAAACAAAACAGTAGACTCCTTACTTCTAACTTCACCTACCAATAAAGCTGAGTCACCTAATCTCAGAGCTGTTCTTAAAGCTTCTTCCGGAGCCATTTCTGTCTCAACATGAGTTATAACACTTCTACATTTCAAATGCTGGACGTTATATCCTAGTTTTTTATAAATTTCGACTGGCAACTCTGGTGTATCTTCTAGGATAATTATTCTATATTTTCTCATCAATTCTAAAACCATCGAAGAAAGTAGACTGGTTTTACCTGAACCTCTTCCACCAGCTACCAAAACAGATCTACCACCATCTATTATAAAACTCATCAAACCAGCAAAGAGTGGATTAAATGATTTAGCTTTTATCAAAAGTGGGAATGTCCAAGGTTTTTCTCTATGTCTTCTGAAAGCGAATGCCAAACCAGTCTGAGAAAGACTTTTCGTTATTGCAGCGACTCTTGCCCTTCCAAAAGGTAGAGTTATTTCTGTATCGAGAACTGGGTTTGCTTCATCTAAAGGTCTACCTGAGTATAATCTAAACTTAGTTGCCCATGACTCTGCTTCTTCAGGTGTTATATAGATATTTGTTATACATTCTCCAAAATCAGCGTGATTGATAAAAACTGGTGATTGGCCAACAGGTGAATTAACATATATGTCTTGAATTTTATCGTCTTGTAACAAATGTTCTAAAACACCAAAACCAGCTGTGTTCCTCAAAAGAATTTCACCTAACTCTCTTATTCTCTCTTTGGTCAAAAAAATCCCTTTACTAGTAGAAATTTCTCTTATCGCCGCTTCACCCCTTTCGAGAAAAAATCTCCTTATAGTTTCGTAATCCTTAACCTCTCCACCCAATTCTCCTAGCTTATTTTTAGCCTCGTCTATTATCCTCGCGTCTTCGAGAGAAACTAAAAATTCTTTAGGAACTAAGTTATAAAGTATGTCTATCTTTCCAACTATTTTGTATATACCGACTTCACTTTTGTCCTTCAAAAAATATTTCTCTAACAAAATCGAATTCTTTGGTGGGAATATAACAACTCGACTTAAAACGAAGTTCGGTTTAAAAATCGGGAGAAGAATCTTTCTATAGAAATCTCTTGAACTTTGGAAGTATTTTCCTGCTTCATCCTTTACCAACTTGATAATTTTTGTTTCTTCTAGCTTATTTTTAAACAAAAGAAGAAAGCCTTTTTTATAGTTTTCATCCCTATTCGAATTTATTCTTGAAATGGTCTTTAAATAGCAATAAAGTGGGTCTTTTAACAAAAGGTTCATCAACTCTCTAGTTTCCAACTTATGATTTGGGAAAAAGTCTGGTCTGTTGACACCAACCACATCAATAAAATATCTATAAGTTTCTGCCACCTCTTTTAACATTTCGACTTCATGTGGAAAATACTCAGCCTCCTCTAAACTTCCTTTTATAACTATTCGGTTGATGTAGGGATGTTTGAAAAGCATAGAATTGACGAATTCCATCATTTCTGGAAAATCTTCAATAGTAAACATACCAGGTAAGTCCCTAATATCTACGATTAAAATCTCTCCTTGGATCTCAGCCTTAAATTCCATATTTATTCTTAGATTTCTGTAAAAATATTATGGCAGAAAAAACTACACAACCAACAATTCCGATTGAAATTGTTTCAGAGCTTAATAGGAGAGTTAGGTTTTTAGAAACAAGGATAGAAAACATTTTGAGCAAAATAAGCATCGTAGAAATTGAACTAGAAAAAATAAAAGAAGACCAAAAAGTTTATAACAATTTTCAGTCGAACAACTATAAAGACGTATTGTCGAAATTGGAGAGTTTAGGAAAAAAAATAACAACGCTAGAGGCTAGTCTTGAGAGTTATGTAAAAAAAACTGACCTAGAAAAAATAAAAACAGTTGTAGAAATTTTTAACCCTTTAAAATCGAGTTTCATAACAAGAGAAGAGTTGGAACTTGAACTAGATAAAATTAGAAAGGAATTTAAAAATCAAAAATAAGAATAAGTTATGAGTTTGCCTTTTATGAGACAAAAACAAAGACCTATACCGATCGATAGAGTTAAAGAGCTAAGTAAAAAGGGTTTCTCAGAAATAGAGATAATAGACATACTTAGAAAAGAGGGATATTCTCCTAACGAGATAGATTTGGCCTTATCTCAATCTTTAAAAGAAAGTATAGAAAGTTCTGTGAAAACTACAAACGTGTCACCAGGACTACAAAATCCACTTACTCAACCTGAGCGATCACAGGAAAAACAAGAAATAAATATAGAAAGATTCCAACAAGCTTCTTTTTCACAACAAACAGACCAAGGTTATTATTTTAACTGGGATGACTATTTCAACTACATAGACTATTTGATACAAAGTAGGATATCAGAAATTTCGAGCCAAATCAAAGTTCTAGAAGAAAGATATACACTTTTAGAGAAAAGGCTACAAGAAGCTATAAACGAAATTAAAAACGAAAAAGCCCAAACATCAGATATAACTTCTAAAATAATTGGGGAGTTTTCTAAGGTTGAGAAGGATATAAAAGATATGTATGCAAAAATCGAAGGTTTAGAAGAAATATTTAAAGAGATTTTGCCAGCTCTAATAGAGTCGGTAAGAAGTTTAGCAAATCTGGCAAAGAAGCAGTCGATTTAAATTTAAAAAAACAAGTAAAATATGGTTGACATAAGCTCGCTTATAATACAAAAATTCTTATCATACGGCCTTTTTAACATTTTAATATTCCTACTTGTACTGACTTTGCTTTACGCATTTCTGAGAACAAAAAAAATACTAGGAGATAATCCTGTTATCAACGCGGTCATTGCTTTTTCGATCGCCTTTCTAGTTTTCGCATATCCTATAATTTCTGGTGTAAACCTCGTCCTGCCCCTATCAAGCTTTTTCACACAACTTTTTATAATATCATTAGTGCTTTTTCTAGGAATTTTAATAGCAGGTATTTTTTATCCAAATCTTTTAGAATTTTTGGGGAAAGCATTTCAAAGTAGAAATGTTCTATTCGGAATGATAGCTTTAGCACTATCTTTGTTTGTAACAAGTGGTTTAATAAGTGTGATTTTTATGCCAACTTCTGGAGCTACTCAACAAGCCAGAGACGCAGCTGATATGTCTTTATTTGTTGCTGGTCTAATAATTTTGTTCGTAATATTATTGGTAGCGAGTCACATCTCAAGAGGTGGTTAAAAAATGGCTCCTATATTAGAAAACGTAATAATTAGATTGAATGAATTAGGCTTCTTTGCTTTTCTACCTTTCTTACTAACCTCTGCAATAATATATGGTTTATTGAGAAGGTCTAAAATTTTTGGAGAACCAGAAAAAAATGTTTCTGTAAACGCTACAGTCGCCATAGTAGCAGCTTTTATGGTTTGGGGTTATCCGATAATAAGTGGGACTAGCGTTGCAGAATATCAGAAAATATATTCTGAATTTTTCTTTAAAGGAAGTATTGTTTCAGTTTTCTTTTTGATTGGTTTATTGATCCTTACGATGTTCGTACCTACAAGTTTTATAGAGGCGATAAAAGATGATAAAATAAAGAAAGTTGTGATTGTTTTAACAATCGGTATATTTGGTTTTATATCCATACTAACTGGATCAATTTTCTCTTCTTTAGTAGGGGTTTCTTCTTTAAACATAGATTTAGACCTAATATATTCTATTATTTTCTTGGTAATCTTTATTGGAATAATAGTCGGTATCGTTTGGTTAACCGGAAAAGAGGAGAAGAAACAAAAAACTTAAATTCTAAATTTCTCTAGAAACTCTCTTTCAGAAAAATGTAATTCTCCTATCACTATAATAACCGCTGGTAAGCTGAAAGTTCTCTCCACCAAAAAATTTGCTTTTCCGTAAAAAATTTTTTTATCATCTGTTCCCAAACATGACGCCACCACTATTTCTTCGTCCTCAGCTATAGCCTTATTCTTTAAAAGAAACCTTATTCCTTCTCGTACGGTCAAAAATTCATTTCTCTCAACATCTATATCTAAAAGGCAAAGTGTGTGTAAACCTAATTTTTTGTTGTTCTTTATACTTTCGATTACTGAATCAAAATTTTTTCCCCTAACTTCAAGAGGTAATGTTACGGTTTTTCCAAATTTATATAAATGAAGTCCAGTTTCACCTATCGAAGAAATTATCGAAGCATTATGGTATATTTTATACCCAACGTTTTTTTCCATACATTCTTTAACCAAACTCAAATGTGTCGTGGCGACTAAGGGATCTCCTGGAACAAATACTAATATGTTTTTTTCTTTAGCTCTCTCCACTATTTTATGACTTTCCTCTTCCAGATCTTTTCTAGAAAGTAAGCCTATTTTTTTACCTATCATTTTTTCAAGATTTTCCAAGTCACCGAGCCATATGTTAGTATATCTTTCCAAGTAAACTTCATCAGCTTTTTTGGCCTCTTCTAACTCTTCTAAAGTTATACTTTTCTCGTTACCCAAACCCAAACCTGCTAATACTAACATAAATTATTTGGAAAAAATAAGATTTAATGAAAGATGGTGATGGTATTTTAAAAAGAGATGTTGAAAATTTTGTAGATTTGGAAAAAATAAAGGAAAGGCCACATAGTTTCGATGTGATCGGGCATATAGCTATTATAGAATTTCCTTTTGAAAAGAGTGAAGAAGAAAAAGTAGAAATAGCCAAACTCATAATGAGTTTAAATAAAAACATTAGAACAGTTTTGGAAAAAGTTTCTGAAAGGAAGGGTATATATAGGATAAGAAATTACAAATTCTTAGCTGGAGAAAAAAACACAGAAACTACACATAAAGAGTATGGTTGTATTTTCACTCTAGACCCAACCAAAGTCTATTTCTCTCCAAGAGAGTTAACAGAAAGACAGAGGATAGCGGAAAAAGTTAAAGATGGAGAAGAAGTTTTGGTAATGTTCAGTGGGGTTGCGCCATATCCTATACAGATAGTAAAAAAACGGCCAAACGTAAAAAAAGTCGTGGCGATTGAAATTAACCCAATTGCAGTTGAATATGCTAGAAAGAATGTTAGGATAAATAAGATGGGTGATAAAATACAAATAATAGAGGGTGATGTTAGAGACTTAAAACCAGAATTTTTTGATAGATTTGATAGAATTGTGATGCCACTCCCTTTAGGTGCCGAAAATTTTTTGGATATAGCCGTAAGATATATAAAAAATAGAGGAACAATACATTTCTATAATTGGGGTGCTGAACCAAATATTTTTGAAAATGGTGAAAAATTGATAGCTGAGTCTTTTAATAAAATGGGTGTTAAATATAAAATTCTGGAAAAAAGAAAGGTGTTGCCTTATGGGCCTAGAAAATGGAAAGTTTGCTTCGATTTAATGATAGAGAAACACTAAAACGGTGATGATAAAAATGTCATTTATTTTAGATGCAATCGCCTTAATTCTCCTAGCGAGTATAGTTGTGGTTGATATTTATAAAAACAGGAAAAACGTGAAGTTTTTTAAGGTTTTGGTATTGAGATATTCTAACAAATTCGTAAAGAAAATTGAAGATTTCAGCGAAAAATATAAAATAATAACAAAGGGTTTTGGGTTGATCTCCTTTTTAATTTCAATACCTCTGATTCTCTTAATTTGTTACTTCATATTTTACTCTGTATTAAAACTCCAGTCTACAGTAGCTTTAGTTTTACCAAGTGTTTCTGGATTTAAATATCCAGGTCCTATCATCTCTGTTCCTTTTTTCTACTGGATAATATCCATCTTTTTAATAATCTTTTTCCACGAGACCATGCATGCACTTGTAGCTGCAAGAGAGGGTTTGAAAATCAAAAGTTATGGTTTGATATATTTGCTTCTTATACCAATTGGAGCGTTTGTTGATGTAGATGAGAAAAGGTTAAAAAAAATCAGTTTAAGAAGTAGGATAAAAATTTATGCTGCCGGTTCTTTTGGTAACATTCTTCTTGCACTTATAATTCTCCTTCTCATATTTCTAGTAAACCTCACGGCTGACCTAACTCTTGAGGAAAAGGGCGTCTACTTCGAGTCGACAACACCAAACACTGACGCTCATAGAGTAAATCTAACTGGAGTAATAACAAGGATAGACAACCATACAATATCAAATATAATGGATTTGAAAAAGTTTCTATCCAACAAAGAGCCTGGAAGTATAGTAACTGTTTATACGACAACTGGGAATTACACCTTAAGACTTGTAGAAGAAGGTAACACAACTATGTTGGGCATACAAGGCGCTAGGACTTATATAGTATACAAATTCAACGGAGATCAAGCTCACACAGAAGTTTTAATATTTTTACTCTATCTACTCAAACTTTTAGAATGGATATTCAATCTATCTTTAGGTATAGGTCTAGCTAACATGTTGCCGATCGTTCCTTTAGATGGTGGTTTGATAGTAAGAGATATATCTATCCACTACTTTGGTAAAAAGAGAGGTACAAAAATTGCTAAATTTATTTCGATATTATTTGTCTTGCTTATTGTTTTCTCTCTGCTTCTTTCTTTAAGACCTCAGATAAAGGTGTCTTTACCTCAACTTTTCTAACCTCGATAAATTTAGGTGGATATATTTTTTTAATGTTCTTTTCCAAGTCTTTTTTTAAATCTTCTGAAAGAACCCTTAATATGAATTCATCTAATTTTAGATTTTCCACTTCCTTACCGATCGTCTCAGACAAAATTTTTCTTATTTTAGTTCTAACATTCCTTGGTATTCTTCTGGTCATTACTACCATTTTAATTCTAACCTTTATACCATCTTTTGTTGTCTTATCCAAAACGTAATCTATCCTATCAACCCTTCTTCTTATCATTCTGCTTATATAGTCTCTGGTACACTCTATACCATTAAAATACAAATACGCATTATCGTTTTCTACCCTACCTACAAGAAAAGAAAATTTAAGATAATATTTACTCATATCGTCTAAGACGTCGATAGCGCTAATAATTATTCTCCTACCTATTGCGTTAGTTGGTTCGTCGGTTGGAATCTCTCCTAAAATCTTCTCTCCAAAAATTTTTGGTGCTATAAGTTTCAACCATATTTTTACTTTTTTAGCCTTTACCATTATTTTCACCTAAAATTTTATCTACCTTTTCCACGAACACCCACTCTGTTCCAATAGGTATATACGCGCCTGCTGCGTCACTATGTCCACCTGCTTCACCACCAATTTCATTTACTATACTTACTAATATGTTTCTTAGGTTAATATTTTTATTTGATGTATTCCTTCCTGAAACCTTATACATTTTTGTCTCCTCGTCATAACTTATACCAAAAATTGGTTTATTTTTATTCAAAAATGAATACATGGAAGAGACTACACCAATCATCGTATCCGGTATTAAATCTTTTCCGAATATAAAAATCGCATTATCTTTTTCTATCAAATGGTCCTTACCCAATTTTAATATTATTTCACTGATCATTTTTCTATACTCTTCTGTAATTTTAACAACGCTATCATAAACAGACTTATCACCGATACAAAATCTAAACCCGTCTTCTATCTTATTCAACCTACTACAAGCGTTAATCATACTAGTTACTTCCCTAACGTTTGAAAAAATTTCAGGTCTACCACATAAAATAAAATTATTTCCTATAATTTCGCTTGGATTTATAGAAAGTGAGACCAACTTATCAACAATTTTCTTTATCTCATCTTCGGTCAGACTTTCCAAGGTTCTCCATTCATTTCCATTCTTTACATTTATCCCGATGTTTTTCAAAAACTCTACAGCTGCCAACTCATTACCAGAAATTTCTGGATGAAAAATATTAAAACTGTAAGCTAAAATTTTGTGGATAGGTTTATTTTTGCTGTAAACTTTCAAACTATTTTCTACTATTATTTTACCGTTGTTGTATTTTTCCAACAGCTGGGAAAAAACTTTACCATCTTCTTTTCTATCACCGACAACACCATAAATCATGTACTCTAACAAATCTTCATTCTTTCGGTCCAAAGATAGTGCGAAAAGAAAGGCTAGAATAGAACTACAGTATTCTTCAGCGTTGACATCAAACAAATGTGGATTTATATGAAAAAGATTCCCATGCTCATATTTAACCGGCTCGTGATGGTCTATCACGAAGGTTTTGTGTTTTTCTATAAGATTTTCTATAAGTTTTAAATGCCCGCTTCCCATGTCTAAAAAAACCAATATATCACCTTCTTTGGCTTCTATTTTGTCGATATTTTTTGAGTTCAACTGTTTAAAAAATCTTATCTCAAAAAACCTATCTAATCTTATTAACGCTTTTGCAATTATAGCAGCTGAAGCTATTCCGTCAGGGTCATACTGAGAGTAGATTTTGATAACCCTATCTTTTGAAACTTCCTTGAATATAACCCCTACTCTTTCTAAGGTTTCAAAAAACAAAATGATCACTTTTGTACTATCAATCTTGCTCTTTCTATATCGAAAACAAAATCTTTTGATAAAACTTTTCTTTTTTTGTAATATTTTATCAACCTGTTTATCTTTGAGACTAAATTTTCGTAACCTTTCTTCGAAGTTTTATCCTTCTTATGTTTTTTTAAATGGTCATGAAGATTAACCGCCTTTCTGAACAAATTTAAAAGCTCTTCTGGATATTCTGGATATAGGTTGTTTTCTTGCATAATCTCTTTTATCGATTTTCCTGTTATTGTTTTGACGTCAGGAATTCCGTATTGATCTCTCAAAATCGTTCCTATCATCGCCGAAGAATATCCTTTTTTAGCTAATTCTACGACCAAGCCATATACTTGATCTTTTTTGTACGTGAGCCATCGAGGCACTATTCTTATGGGTGGTTTATGGCTTCTTGATTTACCTTTTTTTCTAGAGTACATTCTTGCCAAATTTCTACACCTCCTTTATTATCCAAATTATAACTAGGGAGAGTGTGAATATAAAAACTAAGAAGGAAGATATCATAGAAATCGATGCTACTATACCTTTAGGCCAGATAGCTGACAAGGCGATAGAAACAGATAGCATCAGAGAAAAGATTATAATCGAAAATATAGAAACGTTTTCGAAAGTCTCAAGTCTATTTTTTCCTAGAATTTTACTTTTCAGTGTACCTACCACGTTTTTCAATCTCATCCACCTTTTTTATTACTTTCTCCCAATCTTTAAAATTTTTTTTATATCCTATTACAATATTTTCCCAAATTAAATTTAAAAAAGGATAATGAGTTGCTCGTACTGCCTCTCTAAGTAAATTTAAGTCTACGCCTTTATCTTCAATTCTCTTCGAGAAAAAACCTAGACCGAAATCTATAAAATAGACTAAATCTTCTTTTATAATCATATTACTTGTAGTAAGGTCACCATGAATTATATCAAAAGAGTGTAATTTCCCTATACTTTCACCTATCTGTTGAAAAATTTTAATTAAATCCTCCTTGCTTAGAAAATCCACAACATCCTTAACTTTTTTTCCATCGATAAACTCCATAACGATTTTTGCATTCTCTTCGTCAACAAAAAAAACTTGTGGTGTTGGAACACCTATCTTTCTAGCTTCTGTTAACAATTTTACCTCTCTTCTCGTTCTTTCTTTCCTTAACTCAATGTCAATTTCTTCTATTCTATAAGGTTTTTTTATTCTTTCCTTTACTAAAACTTTTCTTCCTTCGAAATAGTCTAGATATAGAATTGCCTCTGCTCCCCTTTTTATAATCTCCATAGAAGTTATTTTTCTTCTACATCTTTAATTCCTTCTTCAGTCACCCTAAACGGTGCTTCAGATTCTGGTAAATTCGGTGCGTCTATCAATCTAGCTATTCTTATATTTTCCTTACTCTTCCTTAAGTAAATTCTATAAGTCGAATTATGAACTAGATATCCGTTGGCTAAAAAATTCGAAGACTCTGTTTCTATATCTATCAATTTATCGGAACAAGGGTAAGATTTTATTGAATCTACGGCCTCAAACCTTAAATTTAATAAATCACCAAATACCTTTTTCACTTCTGAATATTTCTTACAAAGTTCTTCTAGTTCCTCATAGGTTAAGAATCCTTCTGAGGAAGAAAATCTAAACTCTATTCCTAAGTTTTTTAACAACTCCTCCATTTTTTTCTTCCTTATTGGTAATGTTTTTTTCACAAAACTTTTTTTCAAAATTTCATCCAACTCTTTTCTCTTTTCTAAAGAAGTAAAACCTATCTCTTGAAATTCGCTCGCATCCACGACAAGCTTAAGTTTTCTATCACCCTTAAAAATCCTAGAATATATCCCAACCCTTAGTAAGAGTAGCCTTAAAAATAAAGCCTCATCACTACAAATTTCTATCCCATTTTTGGAAATTCTACCACTTACATCAAACAAACCTCTTAGAAAACTTTTGATTATCTCTTTCTTAGAGTTGAAAATTTGATATAAATTTTTTCTCAAATATTTTAAAACTTCCAAAACGTATCTATTGGAAATTCCAATTTCATAAAATCCGTCATTTCTACTACTTCTCACTTCCGCTTCTATTCCAAAAATATCAGATAAAATTCTCCTATATTCATTCAAAACTTGCAAATCCCTCTCCTTTATTTTCAACGACTTCCTTTTTCCTTTCTTATAAACACTCGGTAAGCAGTAACCAAAAAACTGTGCTAATTTTTCATTCAAAAAATTAACTTCTTTCACCCCATTTTCTAACTTGCAACCAAGATTCGGTATTTCTATCTTTCTTTCCTCCACATCTATTTTTGAAGGTAGAATCAAATAATCACCA
The DNA here is from genome assembly GCA_025057985.1 of Candidatus Aenigmatarchaeota archaeon. GTDB lineage: Archaea > Aenigmatarchaeota > Aenigmatarchaeia > CG10238-14 > SpSt-28 > SpSt-28. The sequence continues at coordinate 16,465 of JANXEV010000008.1, read as the reverse complement.
TGTCTCACGTCCTTGGCTAAGACTTCTTTAAAACCGCTTTCTGTGAATATGAAAATTCTATGCTCTTCAGAAACCCTTAAATTGTTGTTTATTTCTAGAATTTTTTCATGTGGTACCTCAACTTTTTCTTTTATTCTGTAAAAATCAAAACCATCATAAAAACCGAAGACACTTAATGGATTATGTGTTTCTGAAATTTTTTTCACACCTTCGTTAGTTATAACCAAGGTATTCGGATCCAAACAAAAATGAGCTAACACATGCCCACCTATTGGTCTTGTGGGGTCTCCGAATAAAACCGACGGATCTGCCATAACTTGGTTTGTTATGTATACTGCTAGATTATATGCATCCGCTAGTCTTTGTAAAGCGTGTAAATGTTTATTTAATTTCTGTTGTCTTTCTGCCAACTCTCCTCTTCCTATATATTCGGCTCTAAAATGGCTTGTGATAGAATCTATCACTATTAATCCTATGTTTTTGTTTTCTATTTCTTCCCTTAACTTATCGACGATAAACATTTGATGCTCCGCATTGTAGGCCCTAGCTATATAAATATTTTTTAGCGTTTGAGTAGGATCCAACCCTTTAGCTTTCGCCATCTCAACTATTCTATTTGGGCTAAAAGTCCCCTCACAGTCTATAAAAACACAGTTTCTACCTAGACCGCCCTTTTCCGGAGGAAGTTGAACGTTTACAGAAAGTTGAAATCCTAACTGAGTTTTACCGGAACCGAACTGTCCATAAGTTTCTGTTATAGCTTGGGTTTCGACACCACCACCCAAAAGTTTATCCAACGCTTTACTACCAGTTGTTATTTTTAGGGCTTTTTGTTTCCTCTCTAAAATTTTATCGGCTGTGACCAGCCCTAATTCCAACATTTGCCTGGCATTTGCGATGATTTTTGCAGCTTGCCCCTCACCTATTTCAGCTATGGCCGCCAACTCTGCTGGAGAAATCACAGCAATGGCCATCGGATCGGAAAAACCTACCTCTCTTAATTTCTCTGCAATTTTAGGACCAACTCCAGGTATGTCCTCTATTTTTATATCTTTTTCAACCATTTTCAAGCTCCTCCATTAATTTATAACTTTCTTCTGTATAATTTAAAGGATTTACATAAGATGCGACTAACTCTAACTTTTCATTCAACTCATTCTTTCTCACTCTTCCCTGAACTACAAATTCTTTTCCTAAGAGGTTTTCTTCGACAAACTCACTTCTTTTGTCTTCAGGTATGTTTTCTACTTCTCTCAAACTTTTACCTAGAACGTATTCTGCCAACTCTCTGAAAAAAATAACCCTTATAACACCCGTACCATCGTCCATTAGAGTTGGTATATACAAAAATTTATCAACATCTGTTTCTACTATATAACTAGCTTTAAAGACCTTCACAACATATCCGACGATCTCGGCATTTCCTATTCTAACATCTTTAATTTTAACTCTCTCAAAAGAAGAAAATTTTTGCTCCAACTCTTCCGCTGATGGCAGATCTTTTATGTCATCTAAAATTTTAATCAGCCCGTTAGCCCCAAGTGAAACTTCCACTTCACCGAAACTTCCTTCTTTGGAAAAGGCATTGATAACTTGAACGACAGACCCTATTTTTATTTTTCCCTTATCTACATAGTCTACTTGGTCATTCCAAAGTGGCACTTTTACATAACCGGATTCGTCACCCACATACAGATTTACCACTCTACCTTTTTTACCGCCTACGTTGAACTCAACTATTTTAGAAATTCTAAAAACTCTCCCATAAAAATTCAACCTTCTTATCCCAGGTAAAATACTTGAAATTTTTATTTTTCTTCTTTCACTAGGCAGCTCTACACCAAGTTCTCTAGCTACTATATAAATCGCTCCTTCCACTGTTATTAAATTGTTAAGTTCACGAATTTTTTCTTCAATTTTTCTTCTAAGCTCTTCTCTACTTATCCCACTTTTTCTTTCTAACTCATCAAGAAGTTCGCTGACTCTCATAAAAATAGTTAGGAGAATAAATATAACAAGTTATATTCCTAGTTTTTTCTTCGCCAAAATTATGTCCTCTTGAATTACCGTTTTCCTCTTTGCATGCAAACTAAACTCGTATGCCAACCTAAGCACCTCTAGTATTTTTTTCTCAACATACTCGGCAAAAAATTGTGAAGCTTTAGGTGATATCCTTTTAGCCCCTTTTTGTTTTAATATTTTATCAAAAGTTTCTCTTTTTAGTATCATAAATTAATTTACCCTATTAAATAAACCACTTAACCTCATCTATTCTCCATTTAGGTTTAATCAAATCTTTTACTTCTAACTTCAAACCTTTTTTATATGCTAACATCCCAGTCCAAGCTATCATTACACCGTTGTCACCAGCGTATTTCATTGGAACCACATAGACTTTAGCATTTCTTTCTTTACACATTATATCCATCATCTCTTGTAATCTCTTATTAGCCGCCACTCCTCCAACCAAAAGAACTTCATTTTTTTCCGTGTGCGCCAAAGCTCTCTCAGTAACCTCTGTCAACATCGCGAAGCATGTTTCTTGAAGAGAAAAAGCTATGTCCTCTTTTCTAAACCCCTCTTTGATAAGTCTAGAGACCACTGTTTGAATTCCCGTAAAAGAAACGTCCATTCCTTTAACAGAGTAGGGTAGTCTGATATACTTTCCTTTTTTTGCTAGCTCCTCTATTTTAGGTCCTCCAGGCATTTCTAAATTTAATTCTCTAGCGACTGTATCAAACAGATTTCCAATAGTCACATCTAAAGTTTCACCAAATATTTTATAGGTGTCGCCTGTGAATGCTAATATAGCGTTGTGGCCGCCGGAAAGGTAAACAACAACAGGGTCAAAACATTTAGTCAACAATCTACCTATCTCTATGTGCGCGATACCGTGATGTACTGGTATTATTTCTATAGAGTTTTTCTTAGCCAACTCTACTGAAAATTTAGCGGTAAATAAAAGTGGTGGTGGCAAACCTGGCCCTGTTGAATAAGAGATTATGTTTATATCTTTCATTTCAACTCCAGCTTCTTTTAAAGCTTCCTCCAAAACCTCATTAGCAACGCTTTCATGATGTTTTTTCGCTTCACTCGGAATTATACCTTTACCAGAAGGTGGTGTGTATGTTTTTCTAACATCTGCTAATATGTTTCCTTGATCATCGACTATCCCTATACCAAATGTGTGTGCAGTACCTTCTATACCAAGCGATAACATAATCCATAATATTCCAATTGTAAAATAAATGAATGAGAGTGGAGGATTTGAAAAATTTCGAATTTGAAGAAAAATGGATTGAGAGATTAAAAAAACTGAGAATTTCTAATTTTTACCCACCTCAAGAAGAATTTATCAAAAGAAGGTTATTTGAAAAAAGTTGTATAGTTTCGTCTCCAACAGCATCTGGAAAAACCATACTAGCCTTTTTATCAACAATATGTTGTTTGAAGAACAATAGGAAAGTTTTATACACTTCCCCTCTCGTTTCTTTAGCTTTTGAGAAGTATGAAGACTTTTCTGAGTTTTTTAGAGAATATAAAGTTGCAATATCCGTTTCTGATTTCGATTCGTCCGATCCTTGGCTACAAAACTACGATATTATAATCACGACTAATGAAAAATTAGACTCTTTGATACGACATGGAGCAGAATGGATTAGTGAAGTGGGTTTGTTTATCGTTGATGAAATACATTTGCTGAATGATTTAGAAAGAGGAGCGACCTTAGAGGTTGTTATCGTAAAAATGAAAAATATAGTGAAAAATCTAAAAATATTGGGTCTTTCGGCGACGATAAAAAACCGAAAAGAATTGTCTGAATGGTTAGAGTGTGAATTATTAGAAAGTGATTTCAGACCGATAACTTTATATCAGGGTGTCGCATACGACTCAAAAATAAAATTTCATAACAAAGCCGATATAAAACTTGAAGATGGATTAAATCTAGAGGAGGCCATAGTAAATGATACTTTAAATAGAAAAAAACAAATCTTGATATTTTGTTCCACTAGAAAGAATACAGAAGCTTTAGCCGAAAGATTGTCAAAATTTGTTAGGACAAAAATTAGCAAAAATGAGTTAGAAATCTTAGAAAAAATTAGCGATGAAGTTGAAAACTCATTAGAAGTTCCGACGAAACAGTGTAAGAAATTATCAAGTTGTATAAAATGTGGTGTCGGTTTTCATCATTCTGGTTTAACCGGTAAACAAAGAAGGTTAGTTGAAGAGAATTTTAAGAAGGGTATTATAAAAGTTTTGACTGCAACCACTTCTTTAGCTTATGGTGTAAATCTTCCAGCTTTTAGAGTTTTGATAAAGGATATTAAAAGATATCACCCATCTTTTGGTTATGTTTACATTCCGATTATGGAGTATTATCAAATGATTGGTAGATGTGGTAGACCGAAGTATGATGAATATGGTGAAGCTATTGTTTTGGTTAAAGATGAAGATGATGCTGAAATAATATTTGATAGATTTATTTATGGCGAGCCTGAACCGATAACATCTAAACTAGCTAACGAATCAGTTTTAAGAATGCATATTCTAGCTCTAATCGCTTCAAATTTTTGCAAAAGTGATGAAAGTTTGAAAAAGTTCTTTTCTTCTACATTCTTTTCTTATAAATATGGTGATATCTATCTTCTTGAAGATTTGTTAGAAAAAATTATAGAAACGCTAAAAGAATGGGGGTTTGTGGTTGAAAAAAATAAAAAATATGATGCAACTCTCCTAGGAAAAAGGATCTCCCAACTGTATTTAGACCCTCTGACTGGGAAAATTTTTGTAGACGCATTAAAGAAAATGGAAGAGTTGGAAGAATTTAGTGTGTTACAACTTGTATCGTTTTCAAACGAAATGAGACCTCTTCCTTCTATAAAAACTTTAGAGATTTTAAAAATAGTTGAGGAAGTTGAAAAAAACAAAAACGTTTTTCTAATTGATATTCCTGAGAATGATGAAGATTATGAAAATTTTGAGAAAAGTGTGAAAATGGCTAAAATTTTAGAGGATTGGATTAACGAGAAAACTGAAGAGGAAATCTTGGAAAAATATTCAATAACTCCTGGTGAATTATATTCAAGAATACAAATAGCTGATTGGCTGCTTTATTCCTTACATGAAATAGCCTTATTGATGGGTAAGAAAAATTTGCTTAGAAAAATCAACAAACTCAGGGTTAGAATTCAGAAAGGTGTTAAAGAAGAGCTTTTACAGTTGGTATCCATCGAGGGTATTGGTAGGGTTAGAGCTAGAAAACTTTACAGATATGGAATTAAAAACGTTGAAGATTTGAAAAAAATTCCATTGGAAACTTTGTCGAGAATAATAGGAGAAAAGACCGCTAGAAGTGTTAAAAACATTGTAGAAAATAAAAACAAAACTGAAGAAAAACAAAAAACATTGATTTAAATTATCTCTGTTTCTGTGACGACGACGAAATCTCCCACAGACTTTACTGCAGCAAAAGGTATCAATGGTCTTCCTTTTGAATCTGTCTTCACGTTTAAATCTAATAAAGTTCTAGTTGGGTCTTCTACTACCAGGTTCATTAACTCTCCTGTTTCTACAACAAACTCAACGTTGCTAACAACTCCAAGTTTTTTCCCCGTTTCTGAACTTATTATTGACTTCCCTATTATTTCTGATGCTCGGATATTTTTCACTGGCATAACTTCACCTAATATTAATTTTTTTCCTTAAATAAATACTTATGGTTAGATGTTTTATAGCAACATATCCATTAGAAGAAAAAATCGTGAACAAAGCTTTGTTAATACAAAACGAGCTAAAAAAGTTTGTCGTTGGAAAATCTGTAGAAAGAGAAAATTTCCATATAACACTATCTTTTTTAGGTGAAAAAACCGATCAAGAGTTAGAAAAAATAAAAAACAATTTGAAAGACCTAACGATATCTTTAAAAAAAAGATTAATATTCTTCACGAAACTCAAACTTATCCCTAGTGAAAATTTTGTAAAAGTTTTGGTTATAGAAGTTTTGGGATTAGATGATATATCGAAAAGAATAGAAGATTTAGTTGGTGGTGATGTCAAACCACCACATCTAACTTTGTTGAGAGTAAAAAATGTTATTGATAGAAATGGTTTGATTAAATTTTCTAGGTTGCAAAAATTTGATGAAACGATGGAAGTTAAAGATTTAAAATTGATGAAAAGTGTTTTGAGAAGAAGTGGACCGATTTATGAGGTGATGGAATCTTTTCCTTTAAGTGAGTAAATTGGTATAATCCCTCTCAGTAAAAATTCCTTCCAATTTTCCATTATCCACAACCAAAATCGATGATATATCATTTTCTCTCATCTTCATCAAAACTTTGTCTAAAGTTTCTGAAGAGCTAACCGTTATCGGATTTTTAGTCATTATAGTTGAAATTTCTTTACTAACAAACTCCTTAGAAAAGTTGTTTTTCACCAAGTTAGAGAACAATCTAGTTGAGGTAATATAACCAACTAATCTACCATTTTCCACGATTGGTAGTCTTCTGTACCTTACATTAACAACTATTCTGATGGTTTCAAGGATTGTGTTTTTTGGTTGAATGAAAAAAGGTTTTCTAACCATCACACTACCAATTTTTATTTCACTCAATTTAGAAAAGTTTGTAGTCTTTCTCAAAAAATCTGTCTCTGAAACTATTCCTATTAATTTGTCTTCATCAACAACTGGTAACCTTCCTCTTTTAGAAATTTTTATCTTGTTTAAAACCAACCTTATACTTTCTGATTTTTCGGCAAAAACAACCTCCCTACACATTATCATAGAAATGTCTTGATTAAAATCCTCTTGTTTTAAATATGCATCCATGATATCAAAAATCGTTATTACACCTTTCAAATTTTTTGACTTATCGACTACAGGAATAGTTCTTGGGAAATATTCGGCAAATCTTTTCGCAACGTCTATTATTTTTTCCTTCTCAAAACAAAAAACTGGATTTAATGTCGCTATGTTTGTTATGTTTTTACTTCCATCTATTCCAACTTCTTCTAATTCTATCATTTTATTTTTTAGAAAGTATTATTTAATCTCTTTCCTCTGCTTCCTTACAAGAACTACAAAGCCATTCTCCATTCACGTAGTATAAAGTTTCAGAATAGTTCCCACATTCTTCACAAATACCAGAAGCTACTCCACTAATTCTCTCTGGTTCATATCCTTCTTTTTTTGCCTCTACTCTTTCCTCTAATATTGTTAAAAATTCTGGTGTACTTTTCGCTATGTCTGTTTCTGTTAAAATTCCTATAAGTTTTCCGGTATTTGGTTGTATTACAGGTAATCTTTTGATTAAATTTTTCCTCATAATTCTTGAAGCTTCAGAAATTTCCGTTGTTGGATAAGTAACGATAACAGGTGAACTCATTACTTCTTTAACCTTAATATTTTTGGAATTTTTGTCTTTGGAAACAATTTTCTCTATAATATCACTATCTGTTAGTATTCCTACAGGTTTTCCTTTTTTCACAACAACGACGTAACCTCTTCTAGTTTTTGCCATCAACTTCGCAGCACTAAAAACAGTAGAATTCTCACCTATGACATTCACTTTTTTCGACATCAAATCCTTAACCAATAACACCATCTTACCACCAATTTATATCTATATTAGATTTTTTATTTAAAAATCATTCAAGAACTCCTCTAAAGATATACCATCATCCTCTTTTATAATTTTTTTTGGTTTAGTTACTCTAATTTTACCATAACCAAAATCAACCACTATGAAAAACGGAAATCCCTCTAACTTTTCTCCTTCGTGCCCATAGTAATAAAGCTCCTTTTTCCTGGAAGATTTTACTTGTAGGAGAATTACTCTACCATCCTTCAAACAAACTAAATCAACATCACCAAAACTTCCACCTGCTCTCACAACCCTCCAATTTTTTTTCTCAAAAAAAATTCTTATTTTTCTTTCTACCCTATAACCTTTTGATTTTGCTCCCAACATATTTTATTTCAAAAAGCTCCCTATTTAAGTTCAGTTCCGCCTTGTAACCATCAAAAAATTTTATAACATACTCTCCTTTTTTCGTCAAACCATAAATTCTACCTTTCTTCCTCTCTGGAGTAAGACAAACTACTAAACCTTTTTCTCTAAGTTTAATAAGTTTAGTTGATACGTTTGAGGGTGATGTTTTTATTATTTTTGCTATCACCGTTGGAGTTGTAAAAGAGAGAATGTCTATAGCGATTAATATTTTTCGGGAGAGTGAAGAAGCAAATAAATAACTTATTTCATCCAAGTATTCATTTGGCTTCATTTTTCTATTATATTTTTGTTAATTCTTTAATTTTTCCATAAGATATACATTAGTTTTTCATAAACCTAAACAACCCTTAAAGTCTCTAACAATCGTGGTGCATAACTTTCAATCTTAAAAATTTTCTCTATTGTTTTGGCCAAGGATATTGTTTTTTCTTCCTCACCATGAACAACAAAAACTCTTTTAGGTTTTGAGGTTAAATTACCAACATAGGCTAATAACTGTTTTCTGTCAGAATGTGCACTTAAACCATCTGTTGTATAAACTTCCATTTTCAAATTCACACTTACCACTTTACCATCTATTTCTAAAGGGACCTCTCTCAAACCTTTCTGTATTTTTCTACCTAAGGTTCCTTCTGCTTGATAACCAACAAAAATAAGAGTATTCCTTTCATCCTCAGCTAAATATTTTAAGTGTTCTAAAACTGGCCCACCATTCAACATACCACTAGTCGAAATAATAACACATGGTCTATCGTTCCACGCTTTTTCTCTTTCTTGAGGAGAAGAAATCCTTTTAAATATAGGTGAGAGAAAGGGGTCTTTTCCTTCTATTGCTTGTTTATACATACTCTTCCCATAGTATTCTGGATAGGCTGTAAAAATTCCGTTCGCGTCCCAAATCATTCCATCTAAATAAACAGGATATAAGAAATTATTTTTAACTAAAATCGTCATCAACTCTTGCGCTCTCTCAACAGAAAAACTTGGTATCAAAACTATACCACCTCTATCCATCGTTTTGTTAACAACTTCCATAAAGTTCTTTTCAACCTCACTTCTTTTAGGCATCACATCATTTTTCGCTCCGTAAGTAGATTCTATTATTAAAGTTTCCACTCTTTGGAATTTTGTATACGCAGGATCTAATAAGTTTGTTTTCCCAAATTTCTGGTCTAACGCGTATATAATGTTATGCAAACCTTCACCAACATGTAGATGGACTATAGACCCACCAAGTATATGGCCGGAATTGTAAAAAGTTAATTTCACGTCTGAGGTTATATCCGTTACCTCTTCATAGTCTAAGGTTATCGAACGTTTCAAAGCTTCTCTTACACCTTTTATTGTAAACAAAGGTTTTACTCCACCCCTTTGTGAAACTTCTATGAAATCCAACCAAAGCAATACTGAAAGGTCTAGAGTTGGTGTTGTTAAATAGAGAGGGCCGTCATAACCCATTTCATACAAAGTTGGTATAAATCCAACATGATCCAAATGGGCATGAGAAGCAACTATAGCATCTATTTCATTTAGATTAAACTCTGGTATGTTTAAAATCGGAAAACCGTTTAAAGATCCGGATATTATTCCAGCGTCTATTAAAATTTTTGAATTTAAGGTTTCTACTAGTAAACAAGACCTACCAACTTCCCTTGCTCCACCTAAAAAAGTTAGTCTAACTCTACCTTTATTCAAAGTTTTCTGAGAAAATATCTTCTTCCCTAACTCGTTTAAAAAATTCTTTCTAAAATCAACTTCTTCATGAAACATCTTTCTAATACCATCAACTATCTGTGAATCGATTAAGGGTGCTCTTTCTATTTTAGGTTTCCATAAGGTCTCTTCTCTTATTTTTTTGAAAGTTTCACCACCTTTACCGATGACCAACCCTGTTCTTTTAGCATATATATTGACTATACTCCTTTCTTTCTCAAAAACTATATCTTTTATCTCCGCTTCTTTTGGAACTATTTCTAAAATTTTTTTCCTAACTTCATCTTCTGGTAAAAGCAGCGACTTATCTGGTCTCACTTCTATCCTTTTTTTCACCTGCTGCACCACTTCTTTAATTATTTTTTCACTGTTTTTGAAAAAATCTAAATCTTTAGTATAGATTATAATCTCGGCTCCCTCAAACTCTATTCTACTAACAGATTTGGGTAAAATCTCCTTTATTTTTTCCAAAATTTCCATCTACTACACACCAAAAATTTTAAAACTTCTCTACACTCTTTTCTATCCCATTTTTTGTTATGACTACAATATCTATACTCTTTCCACCAGACCCTATATCTCTTTCCACAGCAGCTTTTATAGCTCTTTTAGCCAATTCCTTTGCTTCCTCGATTGTCATATCCTCTCTATATTGATCCTCTAAAACACCTAAAGCTATTGGGGATCCTGAGCCGGTCGAGGTAAATTTCTTCTCTTCCTCCATACCACCTATTAAGTCTAAACTGTAGATGCTCGGACCTTTATCATCAACCCCAGCTATAATAAGTTGTACGTAGTAGGGGAAGTATTTAGAAGATTGGAGTATATTTGAGAGTAAAGTAGCTGCACCTTTTACACTTATCTTTTTTTTATGCATAGTTTCATACAACTTAAACTCTGCTTTAAGATACCTAGCTAATATTTGTGCGTCTCCACTAGCTCCTGCTGTTGTCATTGCTATGTGATCGTCTAAAGGTATTATTTTGTCGGTCTCTTTGCTTGCCACAAGATAGCCTAAGGTTGATTTTTTCTCAGCTGCTAAGATTACAGCGTTTTTACATAAGATTCCTACTGTTGTTGTTCCAGTTTTTTTTATCTCTAATGACTTTTCACTCAAGTTTAATCACCAGAACTATGATTAGTTATTTGGAAATTTGTATTTAAATACTTTTATCCACCTTTTACCATTAAAACAACCTTTTTAAACTTAAATCCATTTAAGGAAAAGGAAATAGACCCACCACACTCATAACATTTACTCATCATTGGCATAGAATTGTAAGTTTTCCCACATTTTTCACAAACAAAAAACTCAAATGTGTGGTAAAAATCTTTCTGTTCCTCTTCTTTTTTTTGTTTGTTGTTTTTCAATACTGAAGATAATGCTAACTGCTTTCCATTTGAAAACAAACTCTTTTTATCTATACCCACAACTTCGAGTATCCTTTCTATTGGTGGTAGGATTTGATTTTCTATATAATAGTTTGAGTCTATTTTTAGTTTGTTTTCCACAACATAATCAGGATCTTCTGCTCTTTTAGAAACCAAATCTGGCCCTGCTACAATAACATATCCTACCCTATCACCTATTGTTGGTATTTTCTCTGGAGACCTCTTCATAAGTTTTTTAACCACTTCTACATGTGGTTGTGTACCTTTATATTCGTTTAAATCCTTCGTTAAACTTTTGATTATTACCAAATCTCCTATCTCAACTTCATTTCTCTCTAACTTTAAAATAATTTCTTTTATATACTCCAAAACTTTTTGTGTGTTACCCTCTTTTAATAAAATATCCAAAACTTTTGACAAAACTTTTTCCGTCAAACTACACCAATCTCTTCTAACAGTTTCTATCCCCTTCATCACTAATTTTTCTTTATAACCACCTTCAACCTTTTCTACCGAAATTCCAGCATACCTTTTTTTTGAAATAATCAAAAACGATTTAAAAACACTTTCTATTTTAACTGTCATCTTTCCATTATATGTAGAGTTGATAACACTCTCAATTTCACTACCAACCTTAAAAGCCTCTTCTAAATCGTTAACATTAATCTTAACCATTATTGAATCAGTATCCCCATAAATCACTTCCCAGTTTTTGTTATGTTTTTCTACAATCTTTCTTGTTGTTTCTATAAAATACCTCCCATAACTTGTTATAGCATTAGCTATCTCCAATAAATAAACTCTACCCCTCACATAACCAGTATAACCATAAAAAGCGTTGGCCATTCTTTTTAAAGCCTCTTGTTTAGCATCCAAAATAGCTTTCTTATTTTCATCTTTCTCTTTTTTCATTTCTTTCTTCACTTTATCTCTTTCATTTATTAAAAACTCCACTATCTGTGGTATCACTCCTTTTCTTATCTCATGTTTAACAAACTTCGAGCCATAAGGTGATACAATCAAATCCTCATTATTAAACTCACCATTTGAGACAAAAGTTGTTGGACATATATTGAAGTTCATGTAAATGGTTGGATACATTGATTTAAAATCAAGGTACACGATTGGTGTTAGATAAAGTCCAAGTTTTGGGTTCAAAACCATTGCACCTTTCAACCCTTTAACCTCTTTCTCTTCCTTTCTTTTCAACATATCTTCATTATTGGGTTTGTTTGGTAAAACAAAATCACGTTTATTAAACTCTCTTAACAATAAACACTCAATCTTTGCTGCCTCTCCTTCATCCAAAACGTCTTGCAACAACAACCCACAAACCTTCGACAACTCTATATATTTATCTAAAATCTTTTTTTCCGAAAATATTCTCAAGGTTATTATAGCATCTTTTCTCGAATATTCGATTAATTTTTCGATCTCATCTAATTTTCCGTTTTCCCATATTTTTGTTATGTCGCCGTGTTTTATCTCTACCTTACCCTCACCTATCAAACTCTTACCAACATCATCCAAAGTATACCTTTTCAATCTCAACAATCCCCTACCAACCATTTCTTTCACAATTTCATAGATGTCGACTATAACCCTACCAAGAATGTTATTTCTATAACTATTTTCCATTTTTTTAGAAACCAATGGTTTGTCGTCAGATCTCCCAATAAATAGGTTTATTTTATTCTCTAAAAATCTTTGTTTAATGAAGGGTAAGTCGAAAGAATTTATGTTATAACCAACTATGATGTCTGGGTCGTAAGTTAGGAGAATTCTCCTAAATTCTTCTAACATTTCTTTTTCATCCTTAAAAACTTTGGTGTCACCGTTATGTTTTGTTGGCTTAGAAACCAACACAAGTGTATTCCTACCCTCATATGGTTCACTAAAAGCTAGACTAATCATTATAATCTTGTCTTTCTCTGGTGTTGGTTTGCCTTCCTTAGCTGTCGTCTCTATATCTATAGATAAAACTTTGAAAGGCGCCGATTCTAAAACATTAATTTCCTCAAAAGAATTAGTTTTAACGACTAAATTTGTTCTTAAAGTTTGTGTATTCACTATTTCACCATCAACTCTATACCATCTCATTCCAAACAAATCAAAATCTGAAAGGAATCTGTATTTAAAAAGTATGTCAGCTTCAAAAGTTTGAGAGGCTAATTTGTTTTTAACCATATACTCTCTAACTTCAGGTACCTTAGAGGGATCGGAAAGAAATATTCTCCCAAAATCTTCTTTTTCTTTTCTATATCCAATTGGGTGATATTTTTTTACAACATCCACTTTTCTTACCAAACCTTTAAAATTACCCTCCAACTCTTTTTTAATTTCATCTAAATTTTTCAATGGTTTAAAGTAAAAGTAAGGGAAATAACCCTCATACAACACACAGATTGTTCTACCATCTAACATTTTACCAAAAATCCTAACCAATGGATGCCCATTTAACTGCACATAATCAGCGTCTAAAAGTTGAAACTCAAACTTCATATTTCTAAGCTACACAAAACTTTATATAAAAAATTCTAAAGAGTAAAATATTTTTTTTAAACTATACTTCCGTTTTTTAAATTTACCATTGAGTTTCTTGATAGTAAAAATATTTGAACACCTTTGTAAATTTTCTTTTCATTAATAGGAGAATTAAGAACGACTAGATAGTCTGGAATTTCTTTTAAAAGAAAAAAATCATCCTTGTATATTTTTTTATCTTTGATAATTGTTGGATTTAGATGTCTTTTTTCTAATAAAAGTGTTAGGTTTTCAATTGGTTTGTTTTTAAGATAAAAACTAATAAAGTCAAAATTGAGTAAAAAAACCTTAACACCACCTACATCTAATTTTAAACCATCCTTCACCTCTATCTTCAATTCTCTATCTTTAACCTTAACCAAAAAATTGGAGATGAAAAAATCATCCTGAATTTTTTTGATCTCTCTAAAAAATGTGAAAGATGGGTAGTAAATTTTGATTAATTTAAATTTATCATCAACTTTTTGAACCTCCACACCTATAACTTCATCGATGTTTATCTTTTCAATATCATTCACTTCTCCAAAAACGACCATATAACCTGTATGGTCTTCTAAAGTGAATGTGTATGTTGTTTTATCTTTAACTATACCTATAACTTTAACTCTCTCCGATGTTTTTCTACTTCCTACAATCTTTGATATTGAAAAAACGTCGGTTAGTTGATTGTTTTGTGTTATCAGTGTAGAAAGGAAATCAAATCTTTTTCTTAAGAGTAATGAAATGTCTTCAGTCGTAAACTCCACTAACTCCTCGGGTTTCTCTAATTTTATCTCAAAAAAACTCTCATCTTTTTCATCCTTCTTGATAAAAATACTAAACTCATTTAAGACATTTTCATCTATAAAAAAAATGTTCCTCTCCAAACAAAATTTCTTTAGTTTATCTATAAAATCTTCAATGTTTGTTTGTTGTGTGATAAAATCCAGTATGGTAGGTGATAATAAAATTTTTTCTTTTAAAAAAAGGTTGATCACATCTTCTCTCTTCATTTAAATCTATTTTCTTTGTGTTTAAAGTTTTTTCCTAAACATCCAAATCTTACCAGCCTGAATTTTTTCAATCTTCCCCATCTCAACCAATTCATCTACATACTTTTTTATCGTATTCCAACTCACTTCTTTTCCAACCTTGATAGAAACATGTCTTCTTATAGCTTCGATATTTTGAGGAATATGTTCATCTAAAATTGAAAGTAAAATTGAGTAAAAAACTTGTCTGTAAGGTTTTCTCCCCATTAAATTTATGATGAGTTAGAAATTTAAAAAACCATTCAGAAAAAAATGTAAAGTTTTATATCTTTATTGAAAAGATTTAGAAATTTTTATGAACTTTCAAAAATAAGTATAAAGATTCAAAAATATTTAATAACTTATAAAATGAAAGAATGAAGATTGGTAAAGATTTAAAACTGAAGTAGTATCTAATTTTTATTGTTTTATTTTTTAAGTTGGAAAAAGGTTTTTTAAGGATAAAATAAGGAAGGTTTGAATAAAAGTTTAATAAAATTGAAAAATTTACAAAAGGTCATAAAAATAAAATTTCAAAAAACTAAAACAAACATTACTAAATAAAACCTTACCTACTTCTTTTTTATAAAATATTAATTTTTAATTGTTAGTGAAAATATTCGGTAAAAAATAATAAAGATAAAAAAACTGTCGAACATTTGATTATTCACTCGACAAAGATTATGAAACCTCATAAAAAAGTCGAAAATCTATTCGACATTTTTATCTATAGAAAAGAAGGATTTCAACATCGTTATTTTTGATTGAATGTTTTTCACTTTTTCTATCTCCCTCACAGCCATATAAATTCTTGGATAAGTACTAACTTTTTCTAAAAATCCTAAAGAAACAAGATTATCCAACCTCTTCCTTAAAGTTTCTATATTTATTTTCAAACCTTCAATCTCAAGAAGTTTGTGTAATTTTTTCAAATCAAATGAGTTGAGGTCTGTTGTAAGTGGATCTATTTCCTTTCCATAAAATTTTTGGAGAATCTTTATTGTTATGACGTCGAATTTTAAAACAAAATTTAAGTCAATTTTATCTTCAACAACAGTCGATAATATCCTCATTTTTTCGTCAGAAACTCTCTCCATTTTAATATTCTTCAAAAAATTATTTTAAAAAGATTTCTATACTACAGAATTTATATTAAATTCATTAATTCTACTTTTTGAATTTTACCATCATCAATTTCAATCAAACCAAAATAACCCTCAAAAAACTTACCAACGTTTAGTATGGTAGTCTCATTTATTCTATCTTTACCCATACCCTCATGTATATGTGAGCATACAGCAACTTGTGGTTTCAAAGTTTCTATACATTTCCTAACAGCTTGGGAACCAACATGCCTACCACCAACTATATCCAAAACGGTACCGAATGGTGGTGAGTGTGTGAGTTGAATTTTTATTTCTAAATTCTTAACCATCTCAAAACCTTTAATCAAACCCTCTTCTATCTCTTTTTCACTTGGTTCGTAGGGAGTGTTAAAAGGTGTCTGTGCACCCCCAAATCCATAAAAACCAACATTTTTTACAACTTTCCCCCTTCCATGTAAGGAAACACCCTTTTTCTCAAAAAAGTCTATCAATTCCTTATCCCAAGTACCCGGAACAACCAACACGTTTTTGCTAACTTCTTTAACTTCTTCTAAAAATATCCTTCCTATGTCCAAACTGGAAAAACCTTTCGGAAAAGTCGAATCCGAAATGTCACCAACAGATATCAAAACATCTGGTTGATAGGTTGAGAGTTTATCGAAGAAGGTTGGTAAATTTTCTATGTCGT
>JANXEV010000007.1 GCA_025057985.1 Candidatus Aenigmatarchaeota archaeon | reverse complement strand
CTAATGGCTATCAAATAGGTGGATTTTTCGTATCTACTTCTAATTCAATAGGATTTCTTCATCATCCTGCCGCAGATCGGTGTAAAAATGATGAAAGTTGGATTCAAGTTGGGCTGACAGCACCTTTAAATACAAATCTTTTAACAAGAATAGTAGTTAAAAATTCCACACATGTAGATCTAATAGTAACTAACTATGATACTGGAGTAGTTTATCACAATGTCTTAAACATAGCTAATTCAGTTTCATCAGAACCAATTACACTAGGAAGAAGGTATGACAACGGATATACAGGACAAGGCTATGAAGCATACTGGGATTGGATTTTTGTTCGTAAATTCTCCTCTCCAGAACCAACAACAACAGTAGGATCAGAAGAAACACCACCACCAACACAATCTCCAGTCTTTTTCATCCAACCAGGCTCAGGCAACGTCGGCATCGGGACATCAAACCCTACAGCAAGACTTCATGTCGTCGGCTCATTTATAGCAACTGGTACAAAATCAGCCACTGTTAACACATCTTACGGACCAGTAAAACTCTATGCTTTAGAATCTCCGGAAGTTCGTTTCATCGATGAAGGAACAGCAAAATTAGTTAACGGTGTAGCGGTAGTACATTTAGACAAAATTTTTACCGAGACCATAGAAGGTAAATTGTTAGTGCACATCACACCACTAGGACCAGCAAATCTTTATGTCGCAGAAACAGGCAACGATTATTTCGTGGTAAAATGTTTTGACAAATGTCAAGACGTCGAGTTCAATTGGCTAGTTTCAGCCACCAGAAAAGGATACAAAGGCGTAAGACTAGAAAGAGCAAATTAGATTTTTTATACTCAGCCACTTTTTAATTTAACCATCTTTTAACAAAATCATTCCCAACTAAACACCCAAACTCATTTTTCCCACAACCCACCCAACCCAAAAACCCTCTCATAAAAACACCTCACAAACCACCCACTCAAACCCACCCAAACAAACCACACCCCAAACCCCCTCAAAAACCTCTCAAAGACCCACCAAAACCCCCAAATTTAACACCTCAACATATAAAACTCGTTTGTCAACCACATACCAAACTCGTTTGCCACCAAACGTCTTTTATATCCAAAACTCGTTGGGTAGAAATATAAAACTCGTTTGGTAAAAAATTGATCTGTAAAAATGGAGCTTCTCTCGGTTTTAAAGACTCTAAAAACAAACTCACACTTTGTTTTAACAAAAATTTATTCGATGCAATGATCCTTTATAAGAAGTTATAAGAAGCAAAAAATAGAAAAAGAACTTCTTCAAATTTCATCTAAATATTCTACGTCTTCTAAAGGATCCCAAACTTCATCTCTCTTTTCTTTCCTCATTTTCCCACCCTTTTTCTTATATAGAAAGACGTGAAAGGAAAGGAAGAGAGAGGGGAAGAAGGTTTTACTTTATTATGTCGATTCCTAGAAGTGGATTCACTTCTCTGATGATTGGTTGATCTCTGATAGTCCTTCCTAAGATATATGGTGACTTTACTCCTGTTATTATCGTTATCACTTGGAGTTTTCCTTCAAACTCTGGTAATATTCTAGCACCCCAGTAAACTATCGCTGAAGGATCTAAAGACTGAGCCACAGTTTCTCCAATCAGATTTACTTCTTCTAGCTTTAGATCTGGTCCACCTGTTATGTGTACGAGAGCACCAGCTGCCCCTGCATAGTCAACTTCAAGCAAAGGATTCTGTAAAGCTTTCATGACTGCATCTCTTGCTCTATCAGAAGAATTACTTTCACCCACACCTATCGCGGCAACTCCACCGCCAGTAGACATTACAGCTTTTACATCAGCGTAATCCAAGTTTACCAAACTCGGTAATGTTATCGTTTCTGTTATTCCTTTGACCATACTTGCGATCAATTCATCGGCAACTGCAAAAGCCTGTTGTACAGTCAGATTCCCAGCGTATTTCAAAAGTTTATCGTTTTCTATAACGATGACGGTGTCTGCATATTGTCTTAGAAAAGCCAAACCATCTTCTGCTTTTGAAATCCTTGCACCTTCTATTTTAAACGGCATCGTCACTACAGCGATAACAAGAGCACCCATCGATTTTGCTAACTCCGCTACTACTGGTATGCTTCCTGTTCCTGTACCTTTACCCAGTCCAGCGATCGCGAAAACTAAATCAGCACCTTCAATCGATTCTTTTATTTCGTTTCTACTTTCTTCAGCAGCTTTTCTCCCAACCTCTGGATAACCACCACATCCCAGACCTCTAGTTAATTCTTTTCCTATAAGGATTTTTTTATCCGCCTTAGCTATCGCTAAAGCTTTTGCGTCGGTGTTCAAAGCTACTGTGTACGCACCTTCAACTCCCATTTCTGTTAATCTGGTAACACTGTTACAACCAGCGCCACCACATCCGACTACCACTATTTTCGCTTTTTTAACTTGAATTCCGAATTGTTGTTCAGCTAATTTAAAGTAATCTACATTGCTAAATGTCGCACCGCTTGTCGATTCGATTCTAAATCTACTAATTTTTTCCTCAGGGCTTCCTCCGCCACTTCTTTTTAGGGCGTTAGCAACAATTGAATCCATTACCATACAATCTACCTATATCCTCCGTCATATACACTTCAGTATCGAAAACCTTTTAAATAGGTTTTCGATACTTCAATTAGACTGATAAATAGACAAGAATGAACGATTCATCTCGATTCGACTCGGACCCCCAAAAAATATTTCCCTTTCCTTCGGACCCCAACTAACAAAAGTTACTGATCCTTAATAAATTTTTTTCTTTCTTAAGAAATATACATTAAAGTGAACAACTAATGATTAAAATTAGTGTTAAACATGATTGTAAAATTTTTCTGAAAAAGTTTACAAAGTCGAGAAAGGTCAAAAAAGTTTTAACCGTCAAGTGATCTCAAAATAGTTAACTATAAAAGCTTTTCTTACCAATATTCAAACATGGTAGCAAAAAAAATTTTGATGGTAGTGTGTATGATTTTGTTTTTAACACCATCGCTAGCACAATCTTTCCAACTTTTAGAGAAAAGTTGCCAAGGAAACTATGTAGTGGCTAAAGTTAGAGAGACAGACGGAAACATAGGTTACAGAGTTTTAGAATTTTGTCCTTCTGGATGTATGTACGGAGTTTGTTTAGCAAAGAGAGAAATCCCGAGCGTAGTTTTAAATCCGATTTACGAAGTGCGAGCTTGTGAGGACAATGTGATTTTTGTCGACATAAAAAACGAAGGAACTAAAGGAGATGTTTCTTTGAGTGTTGAAGGTGAGATAAAAAATTGGATAAGAGTTCCAACAAAAATCAGTTTGTATCCAAACGAATCCAAATCTTTCGCTATGATCGTTTCTGTGCCATGTAACGTCAGCGGAATTTATCAATTCACTTTGATCGGAAGTGGTGCTACAAATTTCTACGCACCTTCTGCTTTAAAGATTGTGGAAAAAGGAATGAAAGTACAGATACCGATCACAACTAGCACTTCGCCTATAAACGTTAATTTAGCTCTCATCCTTTCTATATTTGTTTTGATTGTGTTCATCGTTTACAAGGTTGCTGCTAAAAAGAGAAAAGTAGAGGAAAAATTTTCATGAGTTAAGAGATTTGATTTTTTCAATCAACAAACTTTTAATCAACTTCGGATCTCCTCTTGTCTTTAGTTTTTTTAGTGCAACACCGACTAAGAAGTTCAACGCAACTTCATTACCATTCATATAATCTTCTACGGCTTTTTGATTTTCTTTTAAAACCAACTCAACAACATTCTCTATGTCTTCTTTTCCCACAGGTTGCAGTCCTTTTTCTTCTACTATTTTTTCCGGGTCTTTACCTGTGGCAACAAATTCTTTTATTATTTCTTTAGCCAGTCTTTCAGTGATAACTTTTCTGTCTATCATTTCCAAAAGTTTCACGAATTTTTCTTTTTCGACTTTCGATTGACCTATCCTTATGTTGTTCCAGTTTAAACATTTAAGTAAATCAACGACGACCCATCTTGCCAGTTTTCTATAATCTTTGTAAATTTTCGCACATTCTTCAAAGAAATCTGCAAGTTTCTTATCGACTAAAATGATAACCTTCGCTTGTTCTTCTAAAATGCCATAATCTCTGACAAATCTTTTGATTCTCTCATCTGGTAGCTCTGGCATTCTATTCTCTATTTCTTTAATTAATCCGGTCGTCTCTATCTTTACCAAGTCTGGATCAAAAATATACCCATAGTCTTCTTCAACTTCTTTTTTCCTTAAACTTACTGTTGCTTTCATCTTCTCATCCCAATGTCTCGTTTCTCTCTCAACTTTTACTCCAGTTTTGATCAAACTGTATTGTCTTGCAATCTCATAACTTAAAGCTTTTTCTACGTTAGCAAACCCGGTTATATTTTTTATTTCAATTCTCTCTCCACCTTCTATCGAGACGTTTGCATCAACTCTCATTGAAGCCTCTTTCATCGGGTCATAAACTCCTAGATGTTCTAAAATAGAAGAAAGCTTTGACAAGAATTCTCTAACTTCTTTAGTGGAAGAAAAATCAGGTTCTGTTACGATTTCGACAAGCGGAATTCCAGATCGGTTGTAGTCTATCAAAACGTATTCCGCCTCGTTTATAGATTTGCCAACGTGAACTAATTTTGCTGGATCTTCTTCTATGTGAATTTCCTTTATCCTGATTTTTTTATTAGACAGTTCGACATAACCATTTCTACCAAGAGGCATTTCGAATTGTGATATTTGGTAGTTTTTCGCCAAATCACAATAAAAGTAAGATTTTCTAGAAAACAAAACAACTTCCGAGATTTTACAGTTTAATGCTTTTGCTATCATTAAAGCTTTCTTTATCGCCTCTATGTTTGCTTTCGGTTTCGAGCCAGGAAAACCTAAACATATAGGGCAAGTAAATTCGTTTGGTCTAGCTTTTTCTACGTCAGAAGGACAAGAACAAAACATTTTACTTTTCGTTTCTATTCTACAATGTATCTCAAGACCAATTTTTACGTTCATTTTCTCCACTCTCTTTCAAAGTTGTAAGCAATCTTCAGGATTTTACCTTCTTGGAAATGATCGCCGATCAAATGCATTCCAACTGGAAGATTTCGAACGTAGCCACACGGTATCGATATGTTGGGAAGACCAGCCAACTCAGGTGGTACCGTTAAAACGTCCATCATATAAACTTCAACAGGTTCAAGTTTTTCTACATCTTCAAATCTAGGAGCTACTATAGGCATCGTCGGGGCGACTATCGCGTCAAACTTAGAGAAAACTTTTTTAAATTCGTTGATTATAAGCTTTCTAACTTTCAGAGCTTTTAAGTAGTAAGCATCTCTATACCCTGCCATTCTTACGAAAGTCCCTAACATAACTCTTCTTTTGGCTTCTTCACCAAAACCTACTTCTCTAACTTCCGAGAAATATTCGTTGAAGTTTCCTTTCAATTCTAAAGAGAGTCCGTACCTTAAGCCACAGAATTTTGCCAGATTCGTTGAAGCTTCGGCCATAGCGATTATGTAGTAGGAAGGTAGTGCGTATCTAGTTAAAGGCAGAGAGACCTCTTCATATTCTATTCCAATTCTCTCCAGAATTTTTATTCCATCCCAAACTCTTTGGGAAATCTCTTGATCTACACCTTCAAAATATTCTCTCGGAATCGCCACTTTTAAACCTTTTACATTTTCTTCTAAAAATTTCGTGTAGTCTGTTTTTTCTTTGTTTATGCTCGTTGAGTCTTTTTCGTCGTACCCTGCTATAATACTCAGAAGCAAGGCTACGTCGTAAACTTCCTTCCCTATACACCCGATTTTGTCTAAACTGTTTGCATAGTCAATCAGACCAAACCTAGAAACAAGACCGTATGTTGGCGTTAAACCCACGGTTCCGGTGAAGGAAGAAGGACAAGCGATCGAACCACCTGTAGACTGGGCTATGGCTATGTGCGGAAAGTCTGCAGCTAAAGTTAGACAGGCGGCTCCGCCAGAAGACCCACCACAAACTCTTCTTTTGTCTATCGGGTTCTTTGGAATACTGTAGTAACAATTCGTCGTGAAAGTACCAAAACCGAATTCATCCATAGCGGTCTTACCGATTATTAAACCACCTTCTCTTAAAACATTTTCTACACACGTTGCGTCAAACGGTGGGATATACCCTTCTAAAATTTTACTACCTGCCGTTGTTTGTATGCCTTTCGTGCAGATGTTGTCTTTAACGCTTATAGGAAGATATGGCAATTTTCCACGATTTTTGCTTTTACTCGGTTTTTCTACGATTGTTATGAACGGAGAATATTCTTCTTGAATTTTTTTGCAACTTCTTACAACTTTTTCTAAGAATCCATCTAAATCAAAACTTTCACTTTTAGCTTCTTCAAGAAACTCTCTTACGCTTCTTACTTTCATACAACTCTAGGCCCCTTAAAATATTCGCCTTCTTTATGTTTAGTGTTTGATAGAGGATCCCATTCGAATTTTTTTGCTTCGTCCTCTCTATACGAATTTTTTATTTCTATCGGTTGAAATGCTGGCTCCACGTCCGTTTCTTTTATTTCGTCTATCATGGAGAAAAATTTTAAAATCGATTCAAACTGATTTGCGAATTTTTCTATTTCCTCTTCAGAAATCTTTATTCTGGCCAATTTTGAAACGTGCTCGACAGTTGTTTTTTCTATTTTCATGAAGAATTATTAGAAATCAGATTTTTATAGATTTGTGAGTTTAAAAAACGCCTCGGGCCGGACTCGAACCGGCGACCTTCCGGTTAACAGCCGGACGCTCTACCTACTAAGCTACCGAGGCATCGTTGAAAAGACTGATTATAATATTTAAGTAGTGTTTTTTAAAAAATCTTTGATTTTGAATGGGCTCGGAGGGATTCGAACCCTCGACCCCCCGCTTTCTTAAGGAGCATCGCCATATAAGGCGGGTGCTCCACCAGGCTAAGCTACGAGCCCATTAAGTATTATTTACGTTTTAAATAAAAATTCTAAATGCGTTTTATTTCAATCTACCTAAACAGGCTTTGATGAATCCGACAAAAATAGGACTGGGTTTTAAAAACTTAGAAGTAAACTCTGGATGGAATTGTGTCCCCAAGAAAAATCTATGATCTTTTAACTCTCCTATTTGTACTATGTTTTCTTCTTTTTTTGAAAATCCGGAAAAAACAAGCCCGTTTTTTTCAAGTATCTCGAGATAAGCAGGATTGACTTCATATCTGTGTCTGAACCTCTCTATAACTTCTTCTTTTTGATACAATTTAAAAGCTAAGGTACCCTTCTTTATTTTAACAACTTGGCCACCTAATCTCATCGTAGCCCCATATTTCTTTTCCTTTAGTAGTTCTTTCTGCCAAGGCAGAAGGTCTACTACAGGATGTGGAGTCCTTTCGTCAACCTCTGTCGTGTTCGCTTTTTCTAAACCGCATACGTTTCTTGCGAATTCTACTACTGAGAGTTGAAAACCGTAACATAGACCTAAAAAAGGTATGTTATTCTTTCTAGCAAACTCGATAGCCTTTATTTTACCCTCTACTCCGCTTGCTCCGAACCCACCTGGGACTATTACCCCGTCGAAATTTTTTAATATCTCAACCCTACTTTCGTCTTTTTCAAAATCTTTCGAGTTTATCCTTTCGATTATAGGTTTGGCTTTTACTTCGGCACACGCATGCTTTACAGCTTCTATTACAGAGACATATGAATCAGGTAGCTCAAATTCTCCAGAATCGAAGTATTTCCCGACGATCGCTATTTTAACTACTTCGTTGGAGTTTTTCAAAGCAAAGACTCTATTTTCCCATTCTTTTAAATCCGAATGTTTAGAAGGTAGGTTGAGTTTTTGTAGAATTTTTTCTCCTAATTTTTGCTTTTCAAAATAGATAGGCACTTCGTAAGTCAACTCTATATCCGGGGCAGAAATTATATCTTCTTTTCTAATGTTGCACATGACAGCTAGTTTTTCTTTCCTAATTTCGTCTATTTCTCTTTCTGCTCTTGTGACTATAAAGTCTGGTATTATCCCGAATTTACCTAGAAGCTCGACGCTTTGTTGGGCGGGTTTTGTTTTCATTTCTCTTAAATGTTTAGGAATGGGTAAATATACGACATGAACAAACAATACACTCTCTCCCTCAGTTTTCATCATTCTCGCAGCTCTGTAATAAAGTTCGTTTTGATATTCACCAACAGTTCCACCTATTTCTACCAGTACAAAATCTACTTTTTCTGATTCGCCGATTTTTCTAATCCAATCTTTTATTTCGTTTGTTACGTGTGGAATGGCTTCTACGGTCTTCCCCAAGTATTCCCCCCTCCTTTCTTTTTCTATAACTCTTTGGTAAATTTTACCAGTTGTGATGTTGTGGTTTTTGGTTAGGTTAATTCCTAGAAATCTTTCATAATGGCCTAAATCTTCATCTGTCTCTCCTCCATCTTCTGTTACAAAAACTTCGCCATGTTCTGTTGGTCTTAACGTTCCAGCATCGTAATTTAAGTACGGATCTATTTTTATTGAAGTGACTTTGTAACCTCTAGAAATAAGAATTCTTCCTACAGAAGCAGTTACTATACCTTTCCCTAAGCCGCTTAGAACGCCGCCACTTACAAAAATGTATGCGGGCATATATTTTTTGTCATTGAGATTTTAATTTATTGCCCGTGGAACGTTTTTAAGCTACAAAACAAATGGTTTACCAGAGGATTATGAAGAAAAAATTCTACAGATTTGAGAGAAAGTTTAAAAATAGAAAGTTGAAAAAAATGGAAAATCTGATGGAAGGTATGGTTGAGAAGAAAGTTAATCTAATTTTAAGGAGGGAAATTTCTGCGATGGCTAGATGGGCTTCAGAGTTAACTAGAAGGGTTTTGAAATTAGAGAAGGAAGTAAGGAGGATGAGAAAGAATTTTTACAAGTAGTTTTCTTGGACCGGCCGGGATTCGAACCCGGAGCCTCCGCCTTGCCATGGCGGCGATCTACCATTGATCTACCGGCCCATGATTTTATTTTAATTTTTTATTTAAACAAACAACTAAAAATATGTTTAGCGAATCGGAAAAATGTCCAAAATGTGGTACTCGCGTGGAAAGGGATTGGAATTACTGTTTGAATTGTGGCTACCCGCTTATAGAAAGGTATGACGAGATTTTTAACTTAGAAGATTTTGCTAGAAAAATCGAGAAAGAGTTCGAAGATTTCGATAGACTTTTCAAGATGAATTTTAAAATACCTACGATAAAGATGCTGCCCTCTGAGTCAAGTTTCTCCGGAATTAGCATAACTATCGATAGCAGAACTGGTATGAGACCGAGAATTGTGGTTAGAACTTATGGAGATATGAAGAAATATGAACCAGAGATCAAAAGAAAGTTGGGTATAGATAAAAGTGAAGGAGTTGAAGAAATAAAAGAGGAAAAAGAATATGAAGTACCGAAAGTTACAGAAGAGCCAGAGGCAAAAGTGAATAATTTAGGTGATAGATTTATTATAGAGATAAAGTTGCCAGACGTGGAAAAAGAAGAAGACATAAAAATCCAACCGCTTGAACAAAGTTTAGAAATAAGAGCAAAAGCAAAAGATAAGTTGTATTTCAAGCTTTTACCGATCACCGGTAGAATTGTAAGAAAAAGGTTCGAGAATGGTAAACTTTTTATAGAGATAGAAAAAGATTAAAACAATAATTTAAAGATCGAAAAGAAATATAAAAATGAAAGCCGAGAAAATTTTATTCTTCATCGTACTTATACTGGGAGTAGGAGTGTTTGTTTATATGAATCTTTCTGGAAGCCTGAATGTCTTTAGAAAGTCATGTGGTATTGGAGATTTGAGCGGTTTCACACTAAATGAGAGCGAGGAAG
Organism: Candidatus Aenigmatarchaeota archaeon; assembly: GCA_025057985.1. GTDB lineage: Archaea > Aenigmatarchaeota > Aenigmatarchaeia > CG10238-14 > SpSt-28 > SpSt-28. The sequence continues at coordinate 22,546 of JANXEV010000007.1, read as the reverse complement.
TTAAAATCGATGTTGAAGGTTTTATAGAGACTAAAGTGAGCGTGGATTGGATATATATGGATAAGGCTCAGATTGTTTTAAAAGCGGGATGTTATGCGATAAAAGCCACCACGGATGCTTGTATAGGAGAAGCTATTCTCAAAGGTTTGGAGAAGAGAATCGATTTTAGACCAAGCATTTACGATGTGATATCAGATAGTTTTAAGTCTCTAGGAATAAAAGTGTTGGGATTAAAGATTGTGGAGATAAGGAACAATACATTTATAGGCCAATTGATCGTGCAGCAGAGAGACAAAGTCTTAACCTTAGATATAAGGCCTAGCGACGGAACGGCTATAGCTTTGAGGATGGACGCTCCGATTTACATAAATGAGTCTTTGGCCAAAGAATTAGGGGAGAAGATTTGTTAAAATTAATGGGAATACTAAATCCATTTAAGTTTATTTTTCAACATTTTAAATGATAGGTACTTTGATCCTGGTAGCTTTTTTAGCAGTTCTTGTTTATTTTTTGTTCAAAGGTTTGATTAACATTGTTAAGTTTTTGTTATTTTTTATGCTACTCTTCATTCTGATGCAGTTTTTCTTCAAAGATTTTTTTGTCGATGTTTCCAGAGTTTTTAATCTCCCCTCTATCACAGGTATGATAGGTGCATCTGCAAATTATATAACTTCAAAGTTTTTCAACCTTCAAATCATCTCTCAAAACTTTTATGAAGATAGATTGGTTATTTTAGTGAGAAACACAGGTTGGCTACCTCTCACTTCTTTTGAAGTTTATCTAGACGACGAAAAAGTAAAAATTTTAGAAAGACCGTTAGTTCTTCTCCCACAAAGAACTGGAGTGATAGAAGTTGAGTATAAGGATTTTTACAAAATTAAAATTGTCTCTAACAACGTTGAGATAGAATACACTAGGTAATTGCTCGCTCGGCGCCAGCCAAACGTTTTACCTCATCGCTTTAAGCTACTTTATAGATTTTAAGAAAAGTGAATACACTTGTAGCATTACGTTTCTTCGGAATGTGGTTTCTAGTTCTTGAATTTTTTGAAAGTCTTCTGCTACTAAAATTTTTCTTATGAGTTGTTTTATCGTCGTGTTTATTGTGTCTACTGTTTTTTTGTCCATGCTGGAGTATCTTCCTTCTACAAGAGACATTATTTTATCCAGATTTCTTATCAAAACAGCTTTATAACCTTCTAGAAACTCTTGTTGTGTTGCACCTAAACTTAATCTTCTTTTTATTCCTATCAAAAATTCTTCAAATTCTTGATCCCTTTCTCTCAACAGTAGATAGTCTCCGAAGCTTGACTGAAAGTTTTTAAAGTCAAAAAGGTCGTCTGTTTGTATGCAAAAAGCTAACGGTGTTATATCTGCTATAGTGGGTTCTCTCATATTTATTTTTGACTAGATAACTTTAAGAGTTTATAGTAAAGTTTCTATTTTTTTCACGAAATCTTCTTGTGAAAGGTAATAATCTAATAAACATCCGGATGCAAATTTATGACCACCTCCATTTAAAACTCTGGCGATTTTTAGAACATCTATTTTGTCAGGAGATCTGAATTCCAATTTTGTAATAATTTTTTTTGTTCTATAATCGATCCTTCTATAAAAAACTGTGAGTAGATCGAAATCTTCTCTTGATTTGATGGCGTTGAAAATTTCATATACAGGAACACCATTTATACTTTCGACTAGTATTATTTTTTTATTATTAACCTCAACGATCCTTATTCTTTCCAACAGGTCTTCTATTTTTTCTTTCAACCAAAAATTAAATTCGTCAATCACCTTCACGCATTCTTCATTTTTTTCTAGCTTTTCTATCTGGTTTGCAGTTAGATATTTGACTATTTGTCTGAATTTTATAATCTGATAATTTTTGTATTTCCATTTTATAGCCGAGATTAGTTTTCTAAAAAAATCGGCTTTCTCGCTTTTAACGTTGTTTGTGTCTATTTCATCGGCAATTTCCACTAGCTCATCGTTTATGTTAAAGATTTTCGAAACAAGTTTGGCAGTACTTTCTACTTGTTCGTTGAATACATTCACGTTTTCTGGGATTTTAAATTCTTCCCAGATGTGATGGTCGATCCAATTGACTTTATCGAAAACAGACGATAAAATTATCGTTTTTTTATTTGGTGATATATCTAGGATCGATAGAGTAGAGTAGCCCCTAATTATCAAAGAGCAAAACGTTTTAAGAAGGTAAGAGTTTGAAGAAAAATAAATGTTGTTTGTTGGTTTTATTTTGTTTAGGAGAACGGCCGATATTATTCCGTCAGCGTCTGAGTGTGCAACGATCGCTTCCATAGAAAAATTTTTAAATTTAGACTTTAACTATTTTTCTATACAAGAGGGAGAAACGAAATGGAATTTGGTAATAGGATCCCGAGGAAGTATTTTATAACAAGTGGTGCAGGAGAAAGCGACATAACAATTCATGCTGGTTCTTTTGATCAAGCTTTAAAAGACGCAGGTATACACAACATCAACATAATTCAATATTCTTCTATCCTTCCAAAAGAAGCGGAGAGGGTGGAAAGAAAAAAACTTCATTTTGGTAGTGTTGCCGAAACAATAATGGCAGTGGCTAACGGAGAAAAAGGGAAGAGAACAACAGCAGGTTTGATAATAGGATGGGTTTTCAAAGATGGTAAAAAAATCGGAGGTTTAGTTGCGGAGTATCATGGAAGTGATGAAGAAGAAAAAGCGAGAGAAATTTTGAAAGCTAGCATGAGAGAAATGTTTAATTCTAGGTTTTCAACTGAAAAGGGGTATGAATTGAAAGATGTTGAAATCTATACGAAAAGTTTTGTGCCGACTAAGAAATATGGTACTGCGATAGTCGCTATAGTATTTCTTTCTTACGAATACCCGGAGAAAGGTTAACTTTCTAAAATGAATTTTATTAATTTTTGCAACTCTTCAATCCTTTTTAAAGAAATTCCACTTTTTGCTGATATTTCCTTAGGATTGCCCATCATTTGTTTAAAAGTAACGAATCCTGCGTTGCACAGACTGTAAATTTCTTCTATTTTTATATCTCTTAAAAAAGTTATAGGATAAATTTTATTTTCCTCTATGATTCTTTCTAGGCCTCTACCTTCCGGATAGTTCCAAGCTATAGCCTCTATCTTTTTACATTTAGAGTATTTTTTAGCGTGTTCGGATATCTTTGTGTTGCAGATGACTAAAGCTTTTGAGAAGTTGTATTTATGTTTTCCGATGTTAAATCCTTCTTTTAAGTCCTCTAGTGTCGCGTTGATTTGTAGAAAAACGTCAAGGCCGACGTACTTGTGCGGGTTTAGGTGATGTTTTACTTCCACTAAGATAACTTCGTCGTCTTTTTCTGCGATGACATCGACTTCATGTTCTACACATTTACCTTCTAAGATTAAGTTACTTCCGGTTTTATAGCCTAGATTTTTAAAAACGATATTTACAAATGCTTCAAAATCCGGTTTAGGTCTTAGTAACGATATGCTTTCTTTCAAATCGATTTGATGTTTCAAAGACGGTCTGTATTTTTCTGTGAGTTTAAAAATCATTTCTAAAATTTCCTTAGTGTGTATACCATCGTATATTTTACTTTCTATCTCTTTGGCAACTTCTTCGGCTTGTTTTTGATTTAATCTAAGCCTAAGACAGGTTCTAATTATTTTGTTTTTGTCAAAAACTTGTTTGGTACCGTCTGCCTTGGTTACAAAAGTCATTTTTTATTTTAAAAATGATAAATAAATTATGAAGCAGACAGTTTTGCTGATGTTTTTCGTTTTCTCTTTACTATTTTTTCCTAAAACGGTCTTTTCTGTCGATTTTGAAGTTTCTGTCGAACCTTCGGAAGTGAACGTTGGAGAAGAAAGGATACTCATTTTTAACGTTACTAATTTAAATGATTCAATAAGCGTTACTTTCTTAAATATAAGTTTTCCTTTTGAGTTTGTCTACAGGGGTTTCTCAAAAGCTAGAACGGATGTAGATTGTGTGGTTTCTCCACGAAACAACTATATCTTTTGTAGCGCAGACGCTCTAATAGAGCCTAAATCTTCGTTTTTAATAAACATTACTGGTAGTATGAACACGGAAAGATTAGAAAATTATACGTTTGTTGTCGAAACCAACGATACTAACAATGAAAAAACTACCAAACAAGTTAACGTGACTGCTGTAGATAGATTAAAACCTTTTATAGTTTCCGTGACACCGGCTAACAATACAAGATACACATACACTGAGGGCAGAACATATGTTTTTGAGGTTAACGTTAGAGATAATCTTAAAGTAAACTCATCAACTTTACAAATTAACAGTAATGTTGGTTTCAGTAGGGTTTTAACGAACTACACTTCTTTGAAAAGCGGTGTAATAAGTTTAGTGGTAGAGAATTTACCGGCGGGAGAATATAATTTCAGTTGGATGATCAACGACACAGCCGGTAATTACAACTTTAGTGGATGGTACTATTTCAATATAACAAGAGCAGCGAATCCTATAGATGTTTATCTTAACAACCAGAAAAACACCAATATTACTGTGGTCAACGGTACTGAAGTAAATATAACAGCCGTTTCTAAGGGTGATATATTAGTTTTCTTGAATGACGTGAAGATAGGAGAGATAAGCGATATTTATTCACAGATTCGAGCTTTTAATGAGGTAGGACTTTTTAGACTGTTTTTCAACTCGAGTGGTAATCAAAATTACACGAGAAATTCGACAGGCGTGAGTTATTGGATAAGGGTAATTTATCCTCGTTTAACGTATTCGATAGTTAGAGCACCTTCTACAGAAACTTATTCTCCAGAGAAGAGCTATGAAATTAGAGTAGAATTTACATCTCCAGCTTTTCCAAATAACAACATAACTAACGTGAGTTTTATTTTTGGCGGTAGAACTTACTATCTTTCTGTGTCGAATACAAAAACTCAAGTCTTTTCTTACACGCTTCGAGATTTAAAAGCAGGAGAATATAGCTGGAGGTACTGTGCTGAAGATTCTCAAAAAGAAGAGGTTTGTGTTTCTGGTACTTTTTACGTGAATAAAGCGGTTCCGGAACTTGACATATACGCAGAAAAAGAATATCTAACACCTGTTAATAAAACCATAATCGCTTTAGGTTGTCCTGAGCAAATTGTTTGTAATTTCTATCTCAACAATACAAAACTCTCCCAAACGTATTATGAACTGATAACAAATAAGGCTGGGTATTATGTTTTTGTTTATAACACCACTGGGAATGAAAATTATACTTCTTATGAAGTTAAAAAGACGGTTAGAGTTATAGAAGTGAAGACTGAAAAGAAAGAAGATAAAAAGGAAGAAGATAAAAAACAGGAAACTTCTGAGCCGGCAAGAAGAGACACAACCCCAACGAGAGAGAAAAAACTTATTACATTCAAACCTAACCAACCTAATGTTATAGATGTGGAAAACGAAACAACTCTAAAGTTTAGGCAGATAATAGTAATGGTTAATCAAGAAGAAAGAAATGTTAGTTTCGAGGTTCTACCCCCTGCGAATATTCCACAAAAAACACCACCAGGAATAGTTTTTTCCTATGTTGAAATTAAAACCAATTTAAGTTCTAATAAAGTTGTTAACGTAAGGTTTAAATTCAGAGTAGAAAAAAGATGGGTAGAAAACAATCAAATAGACGTTTCAACGATTTCTTTATATAGATGGAACGGGACTGAATGGGAGAGGTTAAACACTACGAAGACTACCGAGGATGAAAATAACTTTTACTTCGATGCAAACTCTACAAGATTTTCTATTTTTGCGATTTCTGGTCAAAGAGTTAATCAAACATTTCCTTGGACGTTGATTCTAATTTTGGTAGTCGTTATAGCTGTTATAGGTTTTCTTCTGTACATATTCCTACCGACATCTAGGAAAGACGATTATGAAAAACTTAAAGAAAAGTGGAGAGAAAAAATTGGTAGATAACATTAAGATTTTGTACCTTCCAACAACTCTTTTTTGATTTCTTCCACACTTTTTCCAAAATATTCTTCAAAATTCTTCGTTAAAGATATCACTTTTGTCCTACCGAATTTTTCCGACTTTATAAGGCCTTTTTTTTCTAATATCTTTAGATAATCGTAGACTTTGTTCCCTTGAATTTTTACTATTGTGGATTGTTTTACAGGTTGTTTAGCCACTATAATCGCTAAAGTTTTCTTTACTCCTTCCGAAAGTTCGGAAAACGGAGCGATCTTTTGAACATACTGTCTATATTCTGGCTTCACTACGAGTTCATAGCCTTCTGGGGTTTTCAACAACATTATACCTCTATCTTCTTTTTTCAATTCCCTTTCCATTTCCTCTATTATTTCCTCGACCTCTTTCAAAGGTATGGATAGAAGATAGGAGAGTTGTCTAGCAGATAATGGTTTGTTTGAAACGAATAAAGCGGCTTCGACCAAAGATTTTTTGTTTATCATAAGAATTATTTTTACACGATTTTTAATAAGGTTTTGGAGTTAAATATGGGCCTGGCGGGATTCGAACCCGCGACCAACGGGTTTCTTCATGAGTCAGAGCTTTTTCAGCCTGTGGCTTAAAAGCCTCAGCAGCGTTTTCCACGCTTCCGCTGCTCTACCAGGCTGAGCTACAGGCCCGTTTATTTTCTATTTTTGTAATGTATGTTTAAAATTTTATTCGATATAAAACCTAAGAAAGTAAGAAAGGCTTTTCGATTTCATCGTTTAAACTAAAACAGGTGAAGCGTAGACTATTGTGTCCCCTCTTATAAGAATCGTACCTACCTTAACTTTCGTTTCGCCATTTTTTCTAATTTCCGCGTCGTCCAACCATAGATTTAGATGAAGGTCCAAAGCCTTTAACACACCGGTTATTTCTTCTCCGTTTTTCAGTTTCACCAGAACTCTCTTACCTTTGGCTCGATCCAATGCATCTATGGGTCTTTCATTCATACTTTTCTATAGTCTCCATAATATTTAAATTACTATCACTCTAGTAAGTGAGAGAATTTTTTTAATCTTTTGTATGTGTTTTTCAAACTCTCTGGCATGACTTTGGTCGAGGAAATTACTTCCATAAAACCGGCGTCGTTTTTGAATCTTGGGACGATATGATAATGTAGATGGGGTATGCTTGCACTAGCGACTTCTCCGAGGTTAACTCCTATGTTGAATCCTTCAGGTTTTAGAGCTTTTCTCAAAAATACTATACATTTTTTTACTGTTATTGAAATGTCTATTAGTTCTTTTTCATCTAAGTCTTCGAAATTTTCCACATGTCTTTTTGGGAAAACGAGAAGATGGCCAGTGTTGTACGGAAATTTATTCAAAACTACAAAAATTTCACCTTTTTTTAAAACCAATTCACTGTCAAATCCTTTTACTATTCTACAAAACACACATTCCTTATCTTTCTTTTTTCTGAGTAACCATTTTATTCTGTCTGTCCACAAGTGTTTGGTATACATTTTCTTTAATTATTGAATCGTAAAATAAATTTTTAATTCACTAGGAACATCAAATAACTTTAAGTGCAATCCAGCATCTATATAAGCCCAACTTATAACGATCGCTTCGAAGGCTCTAATTAAATCCTTCTTTTCTGAAAAATACTTGGAATCGGTGAAATAAGATAGAGCGAGATTATACAGTTCTAATCCATTTTTATCTACCACTTTTATTTCTTTAAATACTTTCTCCATTTTTTCGATTTCTTTTTTACACAGATCTTCTAATTCCATGTAAATATTTTTAACTCGAAAAAGAAATGATTTTTAATGTATGAGTCTACCTTTGAACTTTTGTTGAAGTTTGTAATGGCATTGATGATGGGTGCGATTATAGGTATAGAAAGAGAGAGGAGGGCCAAAGGAGTTTTGTTCGCTGGATTTAGAACTTTTATGTTGGTTTGTTCTTTGGGATTTATTTCTGCTCTTGTGTCTTCGAAATTTTCCTACCAGTTTGCTCTTATCTCTTTTTTAATTCTAGGTATATTGGCTTCTCTCAATTTTTACAGAAAAGTAGGAGAGAAAAAAGAAAGAGGAGTGACGACAGAGGTAGCCTTTTTAATAACCTACTTCATAGGTTTTATTCTCTATTTCGAAAAAGTTCCATACGTTTTTTCTCTGGCCCTAACTTTTACTCTCACTTTAGTTTTGGTTTTGAAAGAAAGTTTACATGAATTTGCTCGTAAGGTGAGTGCTGTCGAAATCAGAGATTTCTTAATTTTTGGCCTAGTTGCGTTTGTTGTTTATCCGATCTTACCTGATTCACCGATCGATCCTTATGGTATAGTTAACTTAAAGTTTGTATGGAACGCTCTAGTGATAGTTCTTGGTTTAAGTTTTTTAGTTTACACACTTTTTAAAATTTTTAAACATAAAGGAGTTCTAGTCAATGCTGTGTTGGGCGGTCTTATAAACTCGATATATATAACGAATTTGTATTCCTCTAAACTCTCTTCGAAAAAATTTGTGAAAATAGCTTTTTTGGCTATCATTTCTTCTATGATTTTCAGAGTTTTTCTCTTGAGCAATTTGATAAATTTTTCTAATCTGGGATATACTTTGTTTTTAGTACCTGTTTTTGTTTTTGGCTATCTGATTGTTTTCTGGTTTTCTAGAAATATTAAGGAAGACGTGGGAATAGAGTTGAAATCTCCTCTGTCTCTAAAATTTAGCATTTCTTACGTTTTGGTCTTTTCATTCACGTATTTTTTAGCCAATTTACTTTTCATGATGTTTGGAAAGAGTTTTCTCTACTTATTGCTGCCAGCTGGCCTATTTGGCACGAGCATACTAACTGTGACTTTTTCTAACATGTCTCTTCACCAGGAACTTTCTAAACTTCTCTTCTATTTAATAACTTTTGGAATTTTAGGTAACTTGTCAGTTGTTTTTAAAAACAACAAGATCTTAGCAAAGAAAGTTTTACCATACTATTTGATGATGATAGCGATTTTATTGCTCTCCTATTTTTTCTTTGTTTATTTTAAATGATCGCAAGTTATACTTTCTAAATGATGATAAGTTTTTTAGGAGCGATGAGTTGTGTTGGAGCTAGCGGGATTTTAGTAGAGAGCAAAGGGACAAGACTTGTTTTGGACTACGGAACTAAGCCTAGAGAAACTCCACCGAAATTTCCTCTACCTGTGGAAAATCCTACTGCTGTTTTACTTTCTCACGCACATCTAGATCATTCCGGCGCTTTACCAATTTTAACGAAAAAATATTCTACTCCAGTTTACTCGTTAGATATTAACAAAGAGCTTGTGGAGCTTTTACTGGAAGATTCGATAAAGGTTTCGAGAGAAGAAGGTTACGAGTTGCCGTTTTCTAGTTTTGACGTTGAAAGAACGGTTAAAAATTTTGTGGATGTAAGGTACAATAAAAAAATAAAAATAGGGAACTTTGATGTGACTTTTTTCGACGCAGGCCACATACCTGGTAGTTCTATGATATTTTTGGAATCAGAAAAGACTAATTTACTTTATACAGGAGACTTTAACGTAAACTCTACTAGGTTGATAGAGGGATGTGAAAAGGATTTGCCTAAGGTGAAAAATCTTATAATAGAAAGCACTTACTCTGACAGAGATCATCCTGAGAGAGTTAGAGAAGAAAAAGAAATGGTAAGAATAGTGGATGAAACCGTTTCTAACGGAGAGCCCGTGTTGATAGCTGCTTTTGCTGTCGGAAGGTCGCAGGAAGTTTTGTTGATTCTTTACAGCTACGGAATAAACTACCCAGTTTACCTAGATGGAATGGCAAAGAAAGCAACGACGATAATAAACAAATATAAAAATTTACTTAGAGATGAAAATTCATTTGAGGAAGCGCTAGACTTTGTGACTTTTGTTGAACCAAAAAACAGAAAGAAACTTATCAAACAACCTTGTGTGATAATAACTACGAGTGGAATGTTGAACGGTGGCCCAGTAACTTACTATTTGAAAAAACTTCACAAGAGGGAAAAATCTAGCTTGATTTTAACTGGATGGCAAATTGAAAACACACCTGGTAGAATACTACTAGAGACGGGAAAGTTTATCGACGGAAAAGAAGAGTTTGAAGTCAAGATGAATGTTAATCGATTGGATTTTTCGGCACATGCTGGTAGAAAGGAGCTTTTCAATTTTATAGAAAAACTCAATCCGGATAAAATATTTTGTATACACGGAGACCACACGCAAGAGTTTGCTGAAGAATTGAGAAACAAAGGTTTTGAAGCCTTCGCGCCGATAGCCAACAATAGGGTTTTTAAAATCGAATGAGTTTTTAATTTTTTGAACGATTTTTTATTTAGGTTTTCTATCTGACAAGATTTTATCTTTAATCACCGATAGATAGTAAGATTTAAATACATTAACCACTAAATAGTAACTATGGACGTCAAAAAACAATTGGAAATTTGTTATGCGAACTACAAGAGATGGAAAGAGAAAGCTTTCAACAGCCTGAACTTTGAGGGTAAAAAGGCTTTAGAAAGGGCTTTTTTCTGGTTGGAAATTCATTCAGCTATCTATGCAGTAAGTGTTTTAGAGTCTAAGGCTAGGTCGAAAGACGAGAAAAAAATATTGCTAGAAGCTAAAAGAAGAATCGTGGAAAAACTGAACGAATATGAAAAGACTCTTTTAAACGATATGAATGAGTCTATCTAGCGTGTACTATTTCTATCACGTCATTATCTTTTAGTATATAATCTGCCGATAAACTTTTCTTCGTTTTTACGTCTATCCCGGTAATGAATTTACTACCTATTTCTGTATGTATAATGAAAGCGAATTCCTTTAATTTGGTACCGTTTTTCACTAAAAAAGCGTCTGGTAAAATTCTACCATCAGAATCCGATAACCTATTTCTATCTGCCACAGGATATACTGTTATATATTTCAATACATCGAAAACCGTATAATTCAGAGCTTTTTGAATTCCAGTAGAGCCGAATTTTTCTATAACATCTCTTCTTATTCTATCGATTGCATCTTTTTGTTTTTGGTTTAACTCTCCTAGAATCTCAATTTTTTCATTTTCATATTTTATTAATTTCTTTTCTTTTGCTAATCTCAATGCTATTTCCGCTTCCGCAGAAGCAGGAATTAAATGGTATTTGTTTTTCAATTTTTCGAAATTTTTTCTAGAACTCTCCAAATCTATTTTATTCGCAACAATAACTATAGGTTTGGACAATTCTCTTAATCTTCTTGAGAACTTATCCAAATCTTCTATTCCAACTTCTTCGAGAACCATTTCGATTTCTTGTTTTTTAACTTCCAACCCACTCAATTGCTTTTCTAACGTAGAAACAATTTCTTCTTTTGTGGCTCTTTGAAAGTTTTTCTTCAATTTTTCTAAACCTCTACTGATGATTTCTTTAAACCAAGCGTTTATTTCTTCTTCAACAAACTTTATATCGTTTTCTGGGTTGTGATCGATAGAAGGTTTGCCTTCTTCGTCCGTCATTCCGGAAAAATCTACAACATGAATCAACGCTTCACATTTTCTCGCTTCGTCTAAAAATTTTAAACCTAACCCTCTACCTTCATGCGCCTTCGGTACGATTCCAGGTAAATCGATAAGTTTTATCGGTATATATCTTGTTCCATTTTCACACGCCCCAGTCTTAGGGTTACATTTAACGTTGAAAAAACTTTCAACACATTGTTTTGTTACATAGGCGATCGCAACGTTTGGTTTTAGTGTGGTGAAAGGGATAGGTGCGATTTTTACGTCTAACATTGTTGCTGCTTTAAGAAAAGAAGATTTTCCAGCGTTAGGTTTACCTATTAAACCAATTTCTACCATTAAATATTAGGACTTTTTTAAAAAAAATTAAAAAGAGAAATAGTTAATAAAGTCTGATATTGTTAGATACTTGAGTCCAGGTATTATTGAGAACAAACCAATAGAAACATAGGCCGCTATCGTCATTGCCATTATTACTAGGCTTAAGATGACCCATAGGGTTATTAAGTCTAACTTGAAGGAATTTCTTAACATCGTTAAAAATCCCACTAACGCGACTACGGAATAGAGAGTTACAAGTATTGTAGCTGCACCAATTCCTGCTAAGGGGTTTGTTTTACCGATTAGAGAAATTATTGGGATGATCAAAGACAAACCAAAGAATGGGTAAGTCGTCGATGATAGCACGTCTCTGTATTGACCTTTCCCACCGGCTATCATTAACGCCGCTTTTAAGAACAATGTGAATATTGTTTGAGCTACTATTCCACCTACTATAGCTGCTAGTGAATATACTATTTGTTCTGAGACTATCCCTATCCCTATACCTACCAGAATCCAATTTAGTACCATTTGAGCAACTGTCGTGTCTGAACTTTCTTTTATTTTTGGCAACGTTTCATGTGGTTTTATCAGAAGGTTTTTCAAAAGTCCAAGTGTTATCGGCATATTATTTTTTGTTTTTAATTTAAATATTGTTTTATGAAAAAACTGGTCTTTGTTTCGAAAGAAAGTAAAGTTAGAAAAATAACAAGAGTAGAAATAAACTCTTATTTGAGTAGAGTTGTTTCTAACTTTCTACCAAACTTTTCATCAAAAGAAATCTACGGCTCAACTCCCCCTGAGGTTTTCGTAGGAAGGTTTGGCTATCCAAAGATTTTTGTAGGTCCAATAATTTCTCCCTTCGAAAAATCTGACGAATTACTTTACACAGAGAACTGGTATGGAAAAAGTTTGGAAGAAATTCTTGCTATGAGGTTTAAAGCGGTTAGGGGAAAGATTTTGGCTAGGGTTGATAACGTAAACGACAAAAATGTGGCGAAATTGCAAGAGGCTATTCTTTCGAAAAGCTCCACGGAGGCTGAGGCAAAATTTAAAAACATACCTAAAGGTTTTAGGATATCTTTCGACCATCAACCTTTTGGTCCTAGTGCCTATATAGAGGATTTGAGAATTAGGCCTGGGAGCACGGATTTTAGTGTTGAAAAAGTTTTTTACGATTTTGATCTCAAGGCAGATGAAGCGATTTTTTTGCTCTACAAAAATAGAGTTCCAATTTCAAAGATTCAACAAGTTTTTAGTATAGGGATGGTGGGGGTAAAAAGAAAAATAGTTCCAACGAGATGGAGTATAACAGCGGTCGACGATATAATTGGGAGAAGATTGTTAGAGAAAGTCAAAGAATTTCCAACAATAGACGATTATAGAGTTTATTATGGAGAATATTTAGATAATAGATGGGTTATCCTTATGTTTCCAAGTAGTTGGCAGTATGAAAGCATAGAAGCATGGTATCCAGGGATCATTGGGAATCAGTTGGCGATGGGTGGAGACTATGAAGGGTTTGAATTCAAAAAAGAATATGCTAGTATAGGTGGATGTTGGTACGCCGCTAGGGCGATGGTCGCTGAAAAGTTGTTTAACGAGAGAAAACAGGCTGGTGTTTTGATACTTAGAGAAATACATTCCGGCTATATTCCCGTCGGAGTTTGGAATGTTAGAGAAACTGTTAGAAATCTGATGATGGGTCGATATGAGAGGTTTGATTGTTTGGAGAGAGCTTTGAAATATATTGAAAGTAAACTGGAAATACCATTAGAAATTTGGTATGAAAACTCGAAGATTTTGACAGACTTTAAGGTTCAGAGAAGAATCGACCATTTTTTAAAAAAATAGTTAAAATTTTTTAAATTTAAAAAAGAGTTATTTATGATGCTGAAAAGCTTGAGAAATTTAGCAAAAGGGGAGGTATGTGAAAGTCGCCATAGCTAGGACTAAAAACTCTAGAATATCTTTGAAGCATGCTAAGGAAATTTGTAAGTTTTTGAAAAACAAAAGGTTGAGTAGGGCTAAAAAGTTTTTGGAAGACGTTTTGAGTCAAAAGGTTAGCTACGGAGGGAAATATTATACGAAAGCGACTAAAGAATTTATTTCATTACTTAAATCAGTAGAAGCTAACGCTAAAAAAAAGGGTTTAAACGTAGACAAACTTTTTATAAAAACCATCAAAGCCGATAAAGGAGAGACAATTTACTTACCTAAAAGGGCTAAATTTCTTCCAAGAAGGGCTAAATCCACTCATTTAACCGTAGTTGTAGAGGAGAGGTGAATATGGCAGTCGAGAGAATTTTTGTAAGAGAGGGTTTAAAAGAAATGGAACTTCAAGAATATTTGAAGAAAAAATTTGAAAGAGCTGGATATAGCAGGTCTATAATAGAGAGAACACCTATAGGAACTAGAATCATCATTTACGTACATAAACCTGGGTTGGTTATAGGAAGGTCGGGGAGAAGGGTTAGTGAATTGGAACAAGAAATCAAAGAAAAGTTTAAAGTTGAAAATCCGATGGTAGACATAAGAGAGGTAGAAAATCCTTTACTTGACGCGAACATAGTCGCAAAAAGAATAGCTAGGGCCATTGAAAGGGGTATACATTATAAGAAGGTTGCTACTTACTATTTAGATCAGATAATGAAGGCAGGAGCTATAGGTTGTTTGATTACTATTTCTGGGAAAATTATGGGTAAAGAGAGATCCAGGAGAGTTAAGTTTAAAGACGGATTTATCGCTACGAGTGGAGAATATGCTGATAGATTGGTAGACAGAGCGCAAGCTCAGGCATTGATAAGATTTGGCATAGTAGGGGTAGAAGTTAGAATAATGAAGGAAATGCCAAAAGAGTTTGTTTTCGAAAAAAATATAGGTGATAAGGTTGAAGAGGAAAGAGTTCTTAAAGAAATTGAGGGAGGAAAGTCCGGAGCAGCTTAAAAAGAGGTTAAATGAGCTCAGGTTGGAGCTAATGAAAGAAAAGGGATTTGTAGCTAGTGGTAGGCCTGTGAAAGATACTTCTAAGATAAGGAATCTAAAAAGAAATATAGCTAGAATACTAACTATAATTGGGGGAAGAACCAAAAAATGAAAATCGACAAACTGACCGGGTTGCCTGAAGAGTTGGGTATAGAAGAAATATTGGAAAAGGAGAAAGCAAAAATAAAAGTCTATATAGAAACGAGGAGGTTCGGCAAACCAACCACAATAGTAGAAGGGGTAACAGGCGACGTTAAGCAAATTCTGAAAGAACTTAGAAGAAAATTAGCTTGTGGAGGGACTTTCAAAGAGGGAAGAATTGAGTTGCAAGGCGATCATAGGAAGAGAATAAAAGAGATATTGATAAGTTTTGGTTTTAAAGAAGAACAGATAGAGATAGTTTAAACTTTGGTGAGAATGATAATGGTAATAACAGAAAAAAACCTAGTTAGGCATGAATTGATAGGTTTAGAGGTAGAGGTTTTGAAAAGTACAAACAAATTTCAAGTTGGGATCAAAGGAAAAGTCGTGGACGAAACTTACAATACTTTGGTTATTTTGACAGAAAAAGGGGAAAAAGTTGTGGCAAAAAAAGACTGCGTTTTTTTGTTTAAAATTCCTAACGGGAAGAAAGTTCAAGTTGAGGGTTGGGTTTTGGTGGGTAAACCGGAAGATAGGATAAAGAAAAAACTATCTAAGTGGTGAAGAAAAAATCGACATGTTCTCGTTTTTCTTTCAAAAATTCTTCGATCATTTCTTCCAGTTTTCTATCCTTCAACTCTTTAACGCTTTTTCTTCTAACTTTAACCATCAGTGGCGAGTTGGTGGCTTCGCCTATTATGAAAGCCTCACCTACCTTTAAACCGGATATCATTTTTACAATTTCTTCTGTGATTTTCTCGCTCGTCTCTCCTATGTGTCTTAAATCGTACGGATTAGTAACTCTAAAAATAACTTGAGTGTTGCACTGGCTTAAAGCTGTTGTTGAAAGTCTCACAGGCCTCTGAGAAACTAAAACTAAACTTGCGAAAAACTTTCTACCTTCTCTTGCTATTTGTTCGATTACGTTTTTTGAAATCGCCATTTCTTCTCTTTTCTCCGGAGCAAATTGATGCGCTTCTTCTACAATTAGAATAAAGGGAGGTATTTTGTTTTTCCTTCTTCCTTCGAAAAGCATTCTCGCGATTCTTGTCGTTATTATTTGTTTTTCTTTAAGGTTGACAAAGGATGATAAATCAATAACACTCAGTTCACCTATTCTAGCTAACTCGTCGATGTTCGGAGAGTCTTTTTCCGAAAAAAGTTTTGTGGAATTTAGGTCGGAAAGCCAAGAAATCAAAGTCTCTCTAACAATCTTTTTTATATCTTCACTTTCTTCTATCTTTTTTATTAAATCGTCGATTGTGTAAATTTTTTTGTCTTTCATTTCCTCTATAACTCTACTAAGATCTCTTAATTGTGCACCCGACATCTCCGGAATTAGTTCGCTGAAAGAGTTAACGCCGATGTTGTGCGTGGCAAAACTTATGTTTTCTTTACTCCAAATTTTGGTTTTGTGTGAAAATCTTTCGTCTTGAGAAAAAGAAACATATTCTCCATGAGGATCTATAACGATGACGGCAGGAGATTTATCTCTTTTCAATATTTCTTCTATCAAAACGCTTACGAAATGAGATTTTCCACTACCCGATATTCCTAAAACGGCCAAATGTTTTTTAAACAAACGAGTGAGGTTCAACTTAACTTTAATATTGTGTAGTTCTAATTCTCCTATTTCTATTCCATTTTTATCGAGACCAAAGAAAGATTCTATCAGGCTTTCATCAGCCAAAAAGACTTTAGCTCCAGGTGAGGGTACAGTATCCACCCTTTTTTCTAACCCGTTTTCGAAAATTCCCAACGGATAGGCTTCTCCTATTAAGTATTCCCATCTATCTACAGGGTATTTTTCTTCTAAGTTAATACCAAAGTTGTTAGCTTCACTTAGATATTCTGGATTAGAAAAATATTTGTTTGATTTAAAAACTTCTTCGACTATCGCTACCAATACTCCTTTTTGCATCTCCACTTTTACATACTCACCTTTTCTTACGTTACAACCTTTTTTTATCGAAAAGTAAAATTTAGAAGTAGAAGGCGGTTCTATGGAAATTATGGTCCCGACTTCCATCTTTTATTATTCTTTAACTAAAATAAAAAATGTTTCCTGAAGACGTTCTGACGAAAAGTAAAAAAGGGAGAGCCGAAGTCAGAAATCTAATAGCGAGAGGAGAATTTGTTTGGTATGATTATAGAGATCCAGAAAGTTTCGAAAAAGTAGAAGGTGGTAAAAGTAGGTTGTTTTTGAAAGACGAAGATGGGACGGTTTATTCTTTTTTTGTCATACCGATGAGAGAAAGTGGTAGGTACCTTCTTATAAAGGCAGAGGCAGACGAGGAGAAAAAAATTTGGAATGAAAAGAAAAAGAAAGTGGAGAGTTTATGGTTGTAAAAGAAATAGAAAAGAAAGCGAGAAGACTTCTCAAGGAAGGTAGAGTTAGAATGGATTTTGAAACTGCTAAAAGGATTTACTTCACTGTTTACAGCAGGGAAGTTCATTCCGTGATTTATGAGAAATCGGAGAAAAAATTTATTTGCGATTGTAAATATTTTTCAGTGAAGGCTAAAGAATGTTCGCATATAAAAGCATGTAAACTGTACAGGGGAACAAAATGATAGAGTGGTTTTTTGTTTTACTGATTTCTTTATTCGGTCTTTATAGGTTTTGCGACTACCTGGTTACTGAGTTGGAGAAGTTTGCAGAATATTCGAAAATCTCAGGAATAGCAGTCGGTTTTATATTTTTAGCGGTTTCTAATTCAATTCCTGAACTTTCTATTTCTATTTCATCGTCAATCCTAAAAGTAGGAGAGTTAGGTCTGGGCACAAGTCTTGGAAATATCGTATATGATCTACTTTGGATATTACCTTTGGTAGCGATTTTATGTGGTCTGAAAGTAGAGGGAAAAATCTATATTAAAATGGTTAAAATTTCTTTGATAAGTATAATTTCACTGTTCCCACTTTTGTTCATCGGTAAAGTAAACTTTATATATGGTTTGACGCTTATTCTCGTTTTCATTATATTTTCCAAATATCTTTTAAGTGAGAAAGAAAGCAAAAAATACAAATTCTATTCAAGAGATGAAAAATTCAAAAACAAAGTACTTTTGGCCGTTTACTTAGTCTCTGTTGTTTTTTTCTCATATCTTGTCGTGCATAGCTCCAGAATTATAGTAGACGATTTAGGGATATCGGCGATATGGTTCGGTTCTGTTCTAGTTTCGTTTTTCTCTTCTTCACCTGAGTTGTTTTCTTCTTTGAGTGCTGCTAGAAGAAAGAAGTATGATTTAGTCATCGGAGCCATTTTCGGGACTGTACTTTTCGACTCTACATTTGTCCCTGGAGTTTCTATGCTGTTTTCTTCATACTTGATAGAAGAGCAATTCTACATAATTTACTCTTTTATATTCATCGGTTTGATTTCTATTTTGGCTTTCTCCAACAAAGGTAGAAAAATGTCAACGAGGGAAGGTATTGTTTTATTAGCTCTATTTTCCTTATACATCATTTTAAGTAGCTTTTTCATTTAATTTTATAGGTCTAAGAAAAACATGATAGAGTTGGATGGGTCTATAGGATATGGACAAGTTTTGAGAACCGCTCTGGCAATTTCTTCATTGAGTCTGAAACCCATAAGAATTTTTAACATCAGAAAAAATAGACCAAAACCTGGCCTGATGCCACAACACTTAACAGGTGTTTTAGAATTGGCTAAGTTAACTAAGGCTGAAGTAAAAGGAGCTAAGTTGGGTTCAACAGAAATAGTCTTCATTCCCAGGAAAATAGAAGTCCCGGACAAAATTTTGATTGACATAAAAACAGCTGGTAGTGTAACTTTGCTTTTACAAACTTTAATACCGTTTCTAATTTTTTCCAATAAAAAGGTAGATTTGACGATATTTGGTGGGACTGACGTTAGAGGTTCACCTACCATAACATACTATCAAAAAGTTTTTTTACATTTTTTAGAGATGATTGGGGTAAGTGTGGAGATAGAAGTAGAAAGATACGGGTTCTACCCTAAGGGTGGTGGTAAAGTTTATGTTAGAGTAAATCCTATGGAGAGAATTAAAGCGTTTGAATTTTTAGAAAGAGGAGAGTTGATTGGATTAGAAAGTTTTAGTATAGCAAGCAAAGATTTGGAAAAGAAAAACGTCGCAGAGAGGCAAATAGAAGGTTTAGAGAGTGTTGTGGGTAAAACTCTAAGAAATCTAAAATATGTGGATACTTTAAATCCTGGTACGTCGTTGTTAGCGGTAGCTAAATATGAGAAATGTATTTTAGGTAGTGACGGTTTGGGTGAGAGAGGAAAGAAGGCAGAAGACGTGGGGAAAGAAGTTGGTTATAGTCTGAAAAAAAGTATGGAAAGTCAAGCTTGTTTAGATAAGTTCATGAGCGACCAAATTTTGATTTTTGCTGCTCTGGCTGACGGAATTTCTAAGTTTAGGATCGAAGAGTTTACAGATCATGTAGAAACTAACATAGCTGTTTGTGAAAAATTATTGGGAGTAAAGTTTGAAAGGGAGGGTAAAATTCTAAAAGTGAATGGAGTCGGTTTTAGTTCGAGTTTTTTTTAAATTGGTTTTAAAGTTTAGAGCCTATAGAGTTTTATGACGAGGAAAGTAAAAATTGTTTGCTTCGGTGGAGGTTCTGCAGTTCCTAAGTTGATTCTTGAATCTTTCAAAGAAAGATTTCATGACAAAGTAGAATTGATTGGTATAACGTCGATGGTAGATAATGGAGGATCTACAGGTGCGTTAAGAAAAGAATTTAACGTCTTACCGCCAGGAGATATAAGAAGACATATGCTGGCACTTTCTGAAGCAGAAGATTGGAAAAAGAAAATTTGGGAATTTAGATTTGCTAAGAACATAGAACTCTCACCAGGACATTACGGTCATAACTTTGCTAATGTTTTCATCGCAGGTTTAGAATATATCTTGGGGGATTTTGAGAAGGTTCTTGAAATTTGTCACGAATTTTTAAAAATAAAAATCGGAAAAGCTTTACCGGCGACTTTAGATAAAGTTCAACTGATCGCAGAGTTAGAAGACGGAAGTATAGTAGAGGGAGAGGACGAGATTGATGTCGGAACTAATCACGACAGAAATTTAAAAATCAAGAGAGTCTTTTTGAAGCCAGAAAATGCAAAAGCCTACCAAAAAGCTTTAGAGGAAGTTAAATCTGCAGACTTTTTAATCATTGGTCCTGGAGATCTTTATTCTAGTTTGATTCCTTGTTTTTTAGCAAATGGATGGAAAGAGGCGATGAAAAGAAGTGTAGGTAAGAAAATTTTTATTTGTCCCGCGATGAACAAGTTTGGAGAGACTCAAGGATTTTCGATAAGGGACTATGTGGAAGAAATAGAAAAATACATCGGATGTCCAGTAGATTATGTGATCTTTAATACAAAGAGTCCGAGCAAAGAGAGAATAGAAAGATATGGGAAAAAATTCTTGATTGAAGCACCGAAAGTGAATGAAGGATTAGATGAGAAAAAATATATAGGAAGGGATTTGTTGTTAGAAGAAGGTGAGATTGAATACGACAAAGAAAAATTTATTAAAATTATTAGAGGTATAATAGGGTTATGAAAGAGTGGTAGAATGCAGGCTGTCATACTTGCAGCAGGGGCTTCATCAAGGTTTTGGCCTTTGAACTACAAACATAAGAGTTTGTTTAAAGTTATGGGAAGACCCATTATTTTTTACACTATAGAAGGATTGAAGCAAAGTGGAATCAAAGACATAATAATAGTTCAAAGTCCGAACAGGGACGTTGAGAATGAGCTTTCTAGTCACAAGATAGATGGGGTTAACATAAAGTACGTCGTACAACCACAACCAAAAGGAATGGGGGATGCTTTGTGGCATGCAAAGGACTTGTTGAAAGATAGGTTCGTGGTTTTAAACGCCGAGAGAGTCGACATAGGAGAAATTTTGAAGTTTTGTGAGAAGAGTTATTCAGATTTTGACGCGATTTTGTTTGGTCAAAGAACCAAAACTCCAGATCTCTTTGGGGTTTTTGAGTTAAAAGGCGATAGGGGAGTGAGAATAGTAGAAAAGCCAAAAAAAGGTGAAGAACCATCCGACATAAAAGTCGTAGGTGTTTATATTTTGCAAAAAGATTTTTTTGAAGTTTATGAAAAAGTTAAAAAACATGAATATGATCTTGAAGAAGCTTTATCCGAGTATATGAAAAAGAAGTACGTTAAAGTTGTGATTGTGGAAAAGAGCGAAGAGGAAACCCCATCTCTAAAGTACCCATGGCACCTTTTTGATGTCATTAGATACATATTTAACAATCATCTTGAATCTTATATAGATGAAAGCGCTAAAATAGGTAAAGACGTTATAATAGAAGGAAAGGTTTATATCGGTAAGAACGTTAGCATATTTGAAAGAGCTACGATAAAAGGACCATGTTACATTGGGGACAATTGTAAGATTGGATCGAACACTTTGATTAGGGACTATGTTGATTTAGAGAGGGATGTTGTCGTCGGAGCTTATGCAGAAGTAACTAGATCTATATTCCAAGAAGATGTACATACTCACTCCGGTTTTTTTGGTGATTCTATATTCGGATCGGGATGTAGAATTGGTGCCGGATGTATAACTGCAAATGTTAGAATAGATAGAGGTGAAATTAAATCTACGGTTAAGAACGAAAAAATAAACACAGGTAGAAAATCGCTTGGTGTGATTGTCGGGAGAAACACAAAGACGGGAGTACATTGTTCTTTCATGCCCGGAGTTTTGATAGGTTCTGATTGCGTGATAGGGCCGCATACGACGGTTTTTGAAAACGTGGAAGACGGAACGGTTTATTATACCAAATTCGAAACCATAAAAAAACAGAGGGTGTAGCGAAATGAAATCAAGGATAGTTTTCGATTTCGACAATACTTTGTTTTCATCTAGAAGTCTTTTAAAAGCGATGGCGGAAGCTTATAGAAAATTTGGAATCGATGAAAAACTTTTTTTTGACAAATATTACGAGTCCAGAAAAATGTCAGAATATTATAAACCTTATCTACATCTTCGTTTGTTGAAAGAAAGTGTAAAGGGTTTTTCTTTGAAAGAGTTTAAAAAGGAACTTGAGGGTGTTTTGAGTAGGTGTTCTGATTTTTTATATCCAGACGTAATACCTTTTTTGCAAGAATTTAGTAGTTCAACAGATCTTTATCTCGTGTCTTTTGGGCAGAGGTGGTTTCAAAAGAAAAAAATAGATGAGTGTAAAATTGAAAGATATTTCAAGAAGATTTACATAACGAGAGATTCGAGTAAGGTTAGTGTTTTAAGAAAAATTTTCAAGAAAGGTATTGATATATTTTTTGTTGACGATAGTGAAGAAGTGTTACGTGAGGTGAAAAAAGCTTATCCATCTGTTATAACCGTGAAAATAGAGAGAGAAGATTTTCACAGACGTGGTTCGCGTGTAGAGGAAGAAAAAAACCAAATCGACTACATCGTAAAAAGTTTGAATGAACTAAGAAACATTGTTATGAAAAGTTAAATTTCTACCCGATCTCTACCTCCACTATCGGCTTTCTACTCGTTTCGTTGAAACCAACGTTTTTCACAATCAACTTATGGCTACCTTTTCCGATTTTAAAATCAGACTTGAACTCTATGTTGTAAATCGGTAAAAACAAATTCACTTCTTTAGAATTTCTGTTACC
>JANXEV010000006.1 GCA_025057985.1 Candidatus Aenigmatarchaeota archaeon | reverse complement strand
ATCGCACTGACAATAGTTATCTTCATGATAAAATACGTCGAGCCTATGATAACCGGGTTTTTCATAGGTTTTGGTGAACCGACGAACGCCACTTGGTTTAACACGAGTTGGCATTACAGATTCAGAGTAGAAATAACTTCCAATGTAGAGAGATCGAATTGGCCCGTGGAAATAGAAGTGAATTTTTCCGAGCTATTACCCTATGGAACTTTTGACGAGAATTCGATAAGAGTTTTCGAATATAGCTCGAATGGAAATTTACTTTACGAAGTTCCAAGCCAGTTCGAGAAAAGTGAAAATTACTCTTCTTCTAACGCTGTAGGAGAATTGGTGTTTTTGTTAAATGGAACTACTCTAGAAAATCAGAAAAGAATCTTTTACGTTTATTACGATAGTCTGGAAAACGGACCGAAAGAAGAGAGGTCTTACCAAATTCCATTTTACTATCAGGTTAGTGAAGATAAGAGGTTTGTTAACATAAACACCACAGATTTAGCCTTTTACATAGACACGTCCAGACTAAACTACTCTGGAATTTATAAAGTTGTAAGAAAGTCGGACGGTATAGAGATAGTGAGTTCGGAAGAATCAGAAAAGCCGATAGAATATACGGAATTGTACAACGGAACGCACGTTCTAACTTTTGATTTGAGAAACAATTTTTCTTTATTCCTAGGGCCTGTGAGGTCGGTTTTGATTCAAGAGGGCCCAGAGGTAGAGAGTTCTACGTTTGAAAAAACGAAAGAACTATCTTTAGTAAAGAAATACTACTTCTATAACACAAATTACGTAGATGGTTCTTATGTTCGAGTAAAACAAGTTTTCTCTAATTTGGCTAACTACTATGTTTCTAGAGAGTCTACACCTGCGGGAGCTTTAACTTTAGAAGTCAATAGAAGTTTTTTTGTCGATCCAAACTATATTGATTGTGATTACGACAACCCAAATTCCTATTGTCTGGCAGGAGCTTATGGTTATGGTTATGCAGGCGGAGTAGTTAATTTAAATTCCTCTCCAGCTTTTTTTGCAACCAACGAGACTGAAACATTAGGAAGGATAGGTTTACATCTAAATCGTACAGATTTGGCTAGTTCGGCTAAGATCTTTTCCGATTCTCTACTCTACTTTGGTGCTTACGGTGATGTCGGCGCATCACAAATATTCCATACTATAAGATTAGGGTATGCGAACCCATTGAAAATAAACATAAGCAAGCCAGAAAAAATATTTGTGAACGTTTCTATTTCTACTAACGCTACCATCTACAACAGGAATGAAGGAATTTTGATTGAGGTTAATGTTACAAACGACCCATACAGACTGGCTAGATTTTTAAACGCAACTTTTGATTTTGGAACTTTAGAAGAGAGCGATGATGTGACGATCAGATTGTATGATGATGGTACTCATGGTGATAAGGCGCCAAACGATAAAATTTATACAAACACTTTTGTTTTACCAACCAACGCAAAAATTGGTACATGGAGGATCAATGTAACAATTTACGATAAAGACTATGTTTATTTGGATTCGGCTGAACATCGTTTTAACGTCACAAACATCTTAAACGTCAGAGTTTTTGTTTTAAACAAAATTTTAATGGAAGGTAGGACGAATTACGCTTTTTTAAATGTTTTAAACTTTAGGAATGATTCTTATTTAAAAGGAGCGGAGATCGTTTGTAGGTATGGAGATTATTTAACGACGAACTTTACTGATTATCTTAACGGTAGTTATTTGGTGAATTTCACAAACCCTCCATATGGGTATTATTCTCTCGTTTGTAACGCTACAAAGGATGGGAATTTCGGATGGAACGAAGATTCTTTCTTTTCACAAGCTGCAAAAACGCAAGTAGAAATAGTAGTGACACCAACTTACTTAGAGTTGAAAAACGTAAGTTTTTATAGCGGGGAAACTTTCGGATTTTATGTCAATTTAACCAACATAGGAAACGGAATCGCTTATTCAGCGAATGTAAGTTTCGAAATACCAGAGAATTGGACGACACCAAGAGAATCTAAAGAGTGTGGTAATATAGGACTTCGAGAAAGTTGTTACAAATATTTCACGATAACGACAGAAAAAAATTCGCTCGGGAATTTTTCAGTTAATGTGACGATTGAATGGGAAAATCCAGACGGAACAAAAGGATACAACAAAACGAACATGACTGTCAATATTTTACCAAACCCAATTTTAAGGGTTGATAGAAAAATCTTAAGTGGTATAGCTAAGGATGGTTTAAGTGTAAGTTTAGGTAGTGTGACGATTTTCTCAGAAGGTAACTACAATCTAACTAACATCGTTTTTAGTTGTGTTGCTGGGCCTTGCGAAGATTTCAATTTTTCTTACATCCCTTCGACTATCAACGTTTTAAGACCAGGTGAATCTTCTCTTGTAAGAATTTATGTGGAAACACCGCTCGGATATTCTCATGGTATACATAACTTAACGATTAACGTTTCTTCTGAAAAAGTTTTCGACGTTTTCAACGTTAGTATTATACTACAACCAAAGACGAACGTTTCTATAAGATTATCCCCTAGTTTTTACAACACACAAAAGATAACGATTTATAGCGGAGATTCTTTCGAGTTTACTTCGCTCGTGGAAAACATTCAAAATAGCAGCGCTAGAAATCTAAACATCAGTCTTTCTCTACCTTCTGGCTGGAGCTCTAACAGATCTTTAGAATATTGTGGAGATTTAAGAAGTTCTGAGAACTGTAGCAAATCTTTCAACGTCTATATACCACCTTCTACATCACCAGGAATTTATTACGTTAGAGTTTATGTGAATTGGACAAATTTGGATAGATCGATTTCTTTCAATCAAACTATTTTTACAGTGACAGTTTTGGCCAATCCTCTCATAGATGTGTTGGAAAAGGAAATAAGTAGAAAAGTTCCACCGAGCCAAACCAGCTATTTAGGTAATATAACAGTAATCTCAGTAGGTAATGAAAGAATAAGAAATGTGAGTTTTTCTTGTGTTGATGGTTGTGGATCTTTTAGTTTTACTTTTCATCCAATGAATTTCGATCTAGATTCTGGGAGAAACAGAAGCGTGATGGTGAACGTGACAGTTCCTTTTAACTATCTGGCCGGTGCTTATAATGTAAGGATAAACGTCTCTTCTTCTAATTCGTTGAATTTCGCGATTTTTAATTTAACGATAAACGTCAGTGAAAATAGAACTTGGGATGCCTCTCCGAGGGAATGTAGAAAGTCTGAATATCCAAGCGAAGGAATAGCATGTGTGGTGAACGTTAGAAATTTAGGAAACGCTAATATAACGTTTTTCGTTTCTCCAGTTGAGGGAAATTACACCAAAGTAGAAAATACGACATTTGTTGTTGGTGCAAACAAGAGTTTCGATTTGTTAGTTTCTTACAACGTCAGTGGCGTTCCAGAAGGAATTTACATTTCTAATTTTACGATTTTTGCTGTAGAAACAGATGCATATCCGAGTAATTTGTCTTTCTCCGTAATCTTATTACCCTTCACACCTCCAGACATCGTGATTTATTTCGATAAAGAAGAAATAGAACAAAACACTTCGATAAGGATATTCGCGAATGTCACTGATAGGGGTTCTAGTGGTATAAAAAAAGTAACGTTAATCGTCTTCCAACCAAACATGTCCTACCATTCCTTAGAGATGAATTTTTCCTATTCACAGGAAAGTACCTATGTTTATTTTGCAGACTATCCGTTTAAACATGGTGGAGATACTCTACAAGTTGGTCATTACAACGCCACGGTCTATGTTGAGGATAATATAGGAAATTACAACTACAATAGCAAACTTTTTAGGGTAAGAAAGAGCTATATATCATTCGTTTCTACACTTTCTTCCGTCTACTACCAAGGAGATAGTGGGTCGATTTATTTTGTCGCTAGAGATTTCGAAAACAAACCACTGGGAAAAGTGGAGGTAAACATAAAGATTTTTGATCCAGCCGGAAGAGTTATTCATGATTCCAACCACGTGACGAATAAAGATGGAACTATCTCTCCTATACCTTCCTTCTATCTACCTTCAGACTCTCTTATAGGAAACTATACGGTGGTAGCAAATTCAAGTTATAAAGATTCAGACATAGTGACGGTAAAATTAGCGAACTCTACTTTTAGTGTGATTAAAAGAGCGATTACTGTTACTGGACTTTTTGCAGACATTTCTACAGCTGTGGTTTGGTATCCTAACAACGTGATGAAGTTCGGAATTTTAGTTTACGATGGTGAGGGCAAACCTGTAGACCCAGACACGATGAACTTAACGGTTTATGATCCTGCTGGAAACTTATACTTGAGTGTAAACTTCTCACAAATGAGAAAAGAATCAACTGGTTTCTATTCATACAGATATGCGATGCCACCTACAACACCGAATGGTATGTATCTGGCGGTTTTAAACGTGAGTAAGGGAGAATTTCAAACGATGAAGCTAGCGAGTTTTAGAGTAGCTCAAGGAGGACCTTACGACGTTAAAGTCATTCCACTAGAGTATGAAGTAGCTCAAGGCGAAGAACTAGACTTTAACATTTTGATCATAAACATGGGAGAAGTTTCTCAAGATGTTTTTATAGAATATTGGGTTTCGTCTCCGGATGGAACGAAATATTTCCAGTCTTCGGAAGCAGTTTTTACACCGGCTTTAACAAATAAAACATTTTTGAGAAACGCATACATATTTTCAAATCAACCATTAGGTTTGTACTACATAAATGTTAAGGTAACTTACGACTATGTTCAGCCACCGATAATAGCAAACGCAACTTTTATAGTCATCGCAAAGAATGTGACTCAGGTTGAAAGACCGATTGTAGAAGTACCAATTCCCACAGGCCAGATGGTCTTACCAGTTCCTGTTCCTGTGCCTACGGCTAATTTAACTGCTGGATTGATGATTGAAAAATTTGCTAGAAATGTTTCCGTAGCGAGAAATGCGGTGAAAACAGAAGTAGTGGTTGTAAGAAACATAGGAGGTATAGAATTGGGTAATGTTTCTTTAACTCTTGTTGGGATCCCACTTGCTTGGTTCAACATCACACCTTCTAACTATTATAAACTTAAACCAAACGAAACAGCAGTCTTTGTCATAACATTCAACATACCTAAAAACGCCAACACGGGAGTTTTCCCAGTAACACTTATAGCTTCTTCGAATCTGATAGCGGACTCGAAAGAGATAAGTATAACGATTTACAAATCGATAGAAGAATTGTTAGAAGAAGAGATTTCGAAGCTTGAAGACGAATATGCAGACCTTGTTATCAAAGCAAAGATAGCAGAGAAAGAAGGGAAAGACGTATCTGTGGTCAATTCTTTGTTGGAGAAAATAAAGGAAGAACTTAGAGGTGCGAGAATTAGTTTACATGGTAAAAATTATGAGGATGCGAGTAAAAAGGTCGAAAATGTAAAGACGATGATAGAGAGAGTTAAAGATTTGTTATCCAAGCTTCAAATCAAACAAAGGGTTTTTATAATACCAATTTGGCCTTTGGTTTCTCTACTCGGTGTGAGCTTTCTAATCTTTCTTGTGTTCTACACCAAGTTTAGGAAAAAAGAAAAAGTTAGACTCCCCGTTATTATTTCTACTGCAAAATTAGCGGAGATGGTAAAAGCGAAAGAAAGTAGGGAAAACATACTGAGAGAAAGAGAAGAAGTTTTGAGGGCCTTGAAAGCTTTGGAAAAAAGTAGAAAAGAAAACATAATAAGCGAAGAAGCTTATAGAGCGATGAAGAGAACCTTAGAGGAAAAGCTAGATAGGATAGAGAAAAAAATAAAATAAAAACTAGGAGGAGACTCCCACGAAAGTTATCGTCCCTAGTTTCAATACACCCGCTGGAATTCCTTTTGGAACATATGCGTTCAAGGATGTTAGTCTGAGAATATCACCAGGTGCAAGTTGTTTTGTTGTCAGATATCTCGAATTCGTGCATGTGGAAAAGCCACTTCTTTTGTCGTACTTATAGATGTATATCTTTGAACAATCTGAAGCAACTGCTACACAAACGTTATCGTTTCCAAAAGCAGCTCTTGAACTAACGCTGAAATATCCAAAATTCGCATCTCCACCATTTCTTGTTATACCGTTTGTTGTTGGAGTTCTCGTTGCAGTCGTACCCATATCAACATCGTCTTCTATCGCAAACCTTGCGTTAGTGTCATTACATCTTCCGGTTGACGTGTCTGCAGCAGCAGCCCAAACGTATTCGAAACTCGTGTTTTTATAGAAGCCCCATGCTGAAGCGCTGCCAACTGCACTGAAGTCTGCACCGCTTATAACGTCTGTCCAGTTCCACTCGATTCTTCCAACGAACTGTGGTATTTGGTCGGTTTCGTTTCTGAGGACTATCACTCCAGCTGCCGAATATCTTGTTGGATCTGTGGTACCATATGGTCTTGTGGTTTCATCTGAGAGCGTGCTAGCATAGACATAGACATAATTTATAGCTACTGATCCTGTGTTTTTTATGTCAACATATTTCGCTGTACCAGCACTACCCGGGTTTAAGTTCAACCATTCGAGATAGTTTGGAACTACTGTTATCTCTGTGACAGGAGCTACTGAAACGTTGACCGTTACGTTGTACTCTGATTGTGGTGCAAGTACTGGCGCGACTGCTAAAGTAGAGAGAAGTATTAGAGCGAAAAGCCATTTTTTCAACATCTTTTCACCTAATAATTATTTATTACAAGTATTTATAAGCTTTAATTTTAATCAATAGTGTTAAGCTTTTATATTTAACATTACTATATAGATTATGAGGAGTAGCAACACGAAAGAAAAAATTTTGAACGTTATAAAGGAAAATCCCGACGGTCTGACGATTCAAGAAATTGCGAGAAAGGCTAAAGTTAGCAGGATAACAGCCAGTATATACGTTCATGAATTGCTTGGCGAAGGGAAAGTGTATCAGAAGAGGATAGGAGTTTATAGAATAATTTTTCCTAAGGAAAAGGCAATAGAAACGGTTAAGGAAGAAGAGTTGATAGAGAGATTAAAGAAAAAAATAGGTTAAACGTACTTTATAAAACCAGCCTTTTCAAATTCTTCTAATATCGGTTTTAGACCTTTGATCGTTTCTTCAAAACTCATTTGTACGTCTTCTGCTATAATCCTAGCGATTTCAGCCACACTTTTTTTACCGTCGCACAACTTTAGTATTTCCCAGGCCCATTTTTCTAATCTCCAATACCTTTCTCCGTCAAAAGTAGCGTACAAACCACCTATGTACTCTATAACTTTTAGGCTCGACGCCTTCAGAGGCCTTTTCATTAGAAATTCATTTTCCATATTTATCTTTGGTTTTTAACATTTAATACTGGTTGATGTTAATTTTAAAAATGAGAAAGATTTTGGTTTTTGTGATGTTTTTATTGTTTTTTTCTACAGTCGAAGCTCAAAAATATACGATAGGCGTTTCCCCTTCCTTTATCGATCTAGGAACTTTACAAAGAGGTGAATCAAAAATCGTAAAATTTTATGTAGTTAGTCCTAGCAACGAAGAAATTTTAGTTTCTATGAAAGAGGAGCCTGGAAATCCAGATTTTTTACTACCAAAATATTCAGATCGTTTGGCTAATTTTTCTGAAGAAGACGCCAGCAAATGGATTGTTTATTTTTCTAATCCAATAGTCTTAAAACCACAAGAAACACCTTTAGAAACTCAGGTGGGTAAAATCAGAACATGGAGAGAGGTAAGTTTGATGATAAAAGTGCCGTTGAACGCAGAACCAGGATATCATTTGATTTCTGTAGAACCTCGGCCTCAAGTTTCACAACAACCAGGAGGTCAAATCGGAATAGGTCTAATTTCTCTTGCAAAAGTAAACATATTTTTCAAAATAGATGGGACGGCTGTCAGAGATGGAGAAATAGTCGAAATTCTTACTGAGGGGAATAAAGTAAAAGTCTATTTTAAAAACAAGGGAACCGTTACGATGAGGGTTAGGTCTTACGGTCAAATATTTTTTGAGAATTCTTCCATAAGTTTTTCCACTTCTTCGATTGATCTAAAACCAAATGAATTAGGAGAGTTGATTGGTTATATAGATCAGCCGATAAAAGGAGAATATGAAGGTAGAGTTGTAGTGGACTTCTTAAGTGGTGGAAAAGAAAAAACCACAACTTTAATTTTCGATTATCTACCTGAAAAAAAAGTAGAAGAGGTTAATTTGCTACCGCTTTTATTGTTTTTGGTATTGATAATAGCTTCTGTAATTATTTGGCGTTATTTTGTGTAGATTTAAAGGTAATTTATCTAATAAATTAAATGAAAAAGAAAAAAAATGAAAAAAACTTGAAGTTTAGAGTTTTTTTGTTTGTAATATTAATTTTAGCCACTTTATTGATTTTAAACGCAAAATTTTACAACTTGTTTTTTGAGGTGACCACTATAAGTTTTACTAGTAAGGCTAAGGTTTTTGATCCAAGAGAAGAGAACTTGACTATAGGTTTTTCAAACGACCCAAATATTTTAGATTTTGGTGTGCTTCCGGGCAATGGTAGCTACTCTAAGAAATATATAAAAATAGAAAATCCCTTTGATGAAAAAATTAAAGTTGAAGTTAGAGTTAAAGGAAATATCTCTTCTAAAGTCTTTTTACCTAAAAACAACTTTTGGTTGAATGAAAAGGAAAGGTCTGAATTAGAAATTTACTTCTTTTCCAACCAAACACTTTCTGGTTATTTCGAGGGAATGGTCGATTTAGCGATAAAAAAACCGAGATACGGGTTTGTTTACCGATTTGACAAACTCTTGGGTGGAGTTTTATGATAAAATTTTTATTAATTTTTTTGATGTTTATTTTTTTCTCATCTTCAGCATATGCGCCGCTGGTAAAAGTCGATGTGAAAAGTGTTTGCCAGTTTGATATAAAAAGTTTTAATATAAGAGAGAGCGGATTGCCGACCATTAGTATGGAAATTTACAATTCCGGGAGTGTGGTTTTTAGATTTAGAGTTTTTATGGACGCTTTAAGCAAAACATGGAGTAAGGAATACGTTTTAAAACCAGGCGAGATAGTTTCGTTGAACTTAAGTTTTGTACCAGCTGAAACTAATAGGATTAAAATATTTTACTGTTCAGACGTTTTTGAGAAAACCTTTTATGTGTCTAGGCCGAGTTTGATTAGCTCCAATGATTTTAGAGTCGAATCAATAAGAAGCTATGGCGATTTTTTGATATTTGATGTATACTCAAATCTTACTAAGAATTTGTTTATTCTGGCTTCAGATTATCCAGAAGGTTGGGTTTTTGAGTACGGAAATGGTTATGTGAAGAAAGGGAAAAATTTGATTAAAGTTCATAACAAACCAGTTGGAGACGAAGAAGTGGAAATAGGGTTTTACTTGGTTTCTGAAGACGGTTTTTATACTTATCAAAAAGCTAAAATCGACAAACCGAAAGGCCTGAGATTCTTGTTTTATTATATTCTCGACACCATAAGGTTGAGGTTGCAAAACATTTAGATCGTTTGTTTAGAAAACTTTATACGATTTTCCATGATGTTTCAATATTGCTACAATATGTCATCAATATGGATTTAATATATTTAATACATGGATACAATATAGAAAATGGGTTCTGGTGAAAAAATAGAGGAGAAAATTTTGAATATTTTAAGTAAGGAGATTATGTCGATTTCTCAGCTAGCTAGAAGATTAAAAATTAAGAGGTATTTGCTATCCGGATATCTTGAAGCGCTGAAAGACCAAGGAAAGGTAGAGTCTTTTGTTGTAGGTAGAGCTAAAGTTTATGTGGCGAAAGAAAAGATTAAAAAGAGCATCAGCGTTTTGGTTTTCTTTATAACTCTACCGATGTTTTTATTTTCTAACGTAAGAGGAGAGTTGATAACTAGCTTTTATCCGAGTGACGGTGTTGGTTGGGTGGTAAAGTTTAATAACGAGTTGAGGCATTACAACGAAATAAATGCTACTATAAATTGTAGTTCTACACCACAAGTTCTGATAAGTGGAACGGGAAGCAACTATATACCCACAGTCAGGAGAACCTCTAACAATACTTGGTCTTTTAGTCTCTATTCCTATTTACTCTCACCAAGAGACTATAATCTTTTAGTTTCTTGCCAAGACACTACAGAAACTCTACCTTTTAGCATAAAAAAAATAGAAATTTCATTCGATCAACCTACAGACGTTTATGAAGGAGTTTACGTTAAACTAACTTTTAATATAGATTCTGACATTAGTCTTAGCGCTTTCACTTTTTCCCATTCTATAAATTCTTCTAAAGCTAGCATTTTAACAGAAATACAATCTAATAAACTTTCTGCGATAATTTCTAACCTAACTTCAGGCACATACTTGTTTGCTCTCGGTATGTCCTATTCTTCCTTCAATATAAACTTCCCGGTTGTTTTTAAAGTTTTGCCAAGGTATGAATTTAGAATATCGCATATCTCCAGAAACTACGTGGAGTCTGGAGAAAATATAACTTTAAACGTTTATGTATCTGATAGTGGTAGGCCGGTTGAAATTTCTAAAGAAAATTTAAAGGTTTACTTAGAAGAAGAGCAAGTAGAAATTTTAGCTTTAAGATTTGACGGGTCTAATAACGTTTTAAGAATTTCGATACCATCTTTAAACCCAGGAGTGTATAATTTGAAAGTCGTAGCAAATTTGGACCGAGTGTATTCGGACACGGTAAAAGTTTATTATGTGAGGTCGATTTATGGAAGTTTAGTGGACTCAAATAAAAAACCTATATTCGCCAGTTTCTACCTCTACAAAGATGGACAAGAAATTTTCAGAAACACAACAGACAGTTACGGTAATTATTTGATAAGGTCGGTTCCGGATAAGTATGATTTGAAGATAGTTTTACCCCAATCGAGTTTGTATTTCTACGACTTCAGTTTTTCATCCAATCAAAATTTCTTTAGCTATAATTACCAAGATAGTTTGCAAATCGAAGGTTTGAAAGTTTATGGAATTTATTTTTTTGAAGTTTCTGGCATTTATTCGAAAGTTGATGTTAAACTGAATTATAAAGAATCTAATGTGGAGGACGAAGATTTTATAAATCTTTTTTATTGTGATAGCTGGAACCATCAAAAAAGCTTATGCAACAAAGATTGGGTAAAAATGGGGAATTTCGTTTTGGATAAAACGAGTAATACTGTTTCGTTTTCTACTAATAGTTTGTCTGCTTTTGTTCTAGGTAGAGAGAAATACACTAAGGTTTTGTGTAATTCGAATAAGAATAAATTTTATGTCGATGAAGTTGCTTTGATTCAGTGTTTGGTTCAAGACGAAGATGGAAATTCTATCGAAAGCGCGACCGCAACGATAAAAATCGATGGAAAAACCATAGTGAGAAAAAGTAACGAAAAAGGTATAGTTAGTTTTGAAGTTGGATTGGAAAACGAAGGAAACATTTCTTTTTCGGTTTTTGTTAAAAAAGACCCATTCATTGCTTCTACTTACAATTCTTCTATATACGTTGAAAGAAAAAAAGAGGTTTTTATTTTGATTCCTGATACCATTAGAATCGAACAAGGCAATAAAGCTAACGTGGAATTCACCATTTTTAACACAGGTCAGACCGATTTAAACAACTTAGAACTTTACTTAGACGGAGTCGGTTTTAATTATACTTTTAATCAAACTTTCATCGAGAGAATAAAACCTGGCGAGTCTGTGAAAAATTTTGTGACGATTTCGGTCAGAGAAAACGCTACCCTTGGGGTTTCGACGATTAAAATAAGAATGGTAAGTGATGAGTTGAATTACTCGAAAGAAATAGGTCTAACTATTTTAGAGAACAGACAAAATTATCCGACAGGCTTTTTTATAAAAATCACGTCGATAGAATTTAAAAAAGAATATTTCTATTTGTTAATTTTCGCGGCGGCTTCTTTCTTTTTGTCGTTTTTGCTAAAGAAAATTAAAAAATTGAGAAAACAAAAAAGAGATTATAGTGATGTTTTTAATTTGATTGGAGGAGTTAAATGAGGATTATAAGTATAGTATCGACTAAAGGTGGGGTAGGCAAGACAACGATCGCCAGTAATCTAGCTTTGGCTTTGCAAAATTTAGGAAAAAAAACTGCTTTGATAGATTTTAATTTCACCACTCCACATGTTTCCCTCTATTTCAATCTACTGGAAGGAAAAACTTTAAGCAACTATCTGAGAAACGAATGTGGTTTCAACGAAATTCTCCATTTCTACAACGGATTGACCGTCGTGCCTTCATCGATTTTTGTTAAAGACATCGTTCCAATAGAAGTTGATTTTAGAAAGATTATTGAAGAAAATTTAAAAGACTACGAGTTTGTTATTCTAGATTCAGCCCCGGGTTTAGGAAAAGAAGCGATGTTAACTTTAACTTCTACCCAAGAAATAGTCTTTGTTTGTGAACCAAATTTAATTTCGGTAGTCGACGTAGCAAAAACAAACAAGTTAATACAAGATTTGCCAAACAAACCGATAGTCTGGGGTTTGATTTTGAACAAAGTTAGAGGTAAAAGTTATGAGTTAAGTAAAGAAGAGGTAGAAAAATACTCCGGAATGTTGGTTTTAACGTCCATTAAAGAAAATGAAGTTTTCGTAAAGGCAATAAACGAGAGAAAACCCGCTTACTATCTCGACAAAAAAGTGAGGGAAGAATTTAATTTAATTGCTGCGAAAATAGCCGGAGTCCCTTATGAGAAAAAAACAAATTCTTTGTTGGAGATACTTAAGAAAATTTTAAAAATAGGTGGTGGCTAGTGCATGTAAATTACCGATTTATTTCTTTCTCCCTCTTTTTGCTAATCTCTCTTGTAGGTATTGTTTTTTCAAATTCCGATCTACCACCTAGATATTCTCTAAATTCTACGAATTCCACTTTAGCCGGGACTCCAATTTCTCACAACTTATATTGGGAAGACGACAATGGTCTGTCTGGCTATATTTTCAGTTTTTGTAACGGCACTTATCTAAGAACTACACCTACAACTTATAACTGGACGTCTCCCGACCTAGAACCGGGCATAACACAATTCAGAGGATACAGCACTTCTCCGATTTATTACATCAATTTCACCAACGTCCTAAGGCAATCTGCTTCCACAACTCAAGTAGAATATTTGAGTTTGACTTGGACTCCAGAGCCAGGTTCGAAATATCTAGTACTAGCTTATATGGAAGGAAATTCTTCCTCTACAACGATACAACAAGTAGTTAGAGTTTTCAACAACTCTCATATGCTAGCGTATTACGCAGACAGAGCGAGAGTAGCTAACACAGAAATACTACCATATTTCTTTGCGATAATTCAAGATGGTTGGGGAACTCCGGTTAGGTATAACATAACTTTTTCTTCGTCTACTACCACTGCCGTGGGTGCTCTCAGAGCAATTCTAGCAGCGATTCGAATAGATAATTTACCAAACTCTCACTTCAACTTCACTTACAACGCTACAGAAGGAGCTGATGTAAATAATGTGTGGGGAGATCAACCTGGCCACGATACCGACACTATAGTCTTGAACGTACCAACCACAGGAGATTATTTAATCATCGCATCAGCAAAGTTAGAGTCTGATAGTACGACTGGAGCGGTTTCGTATAGGGTTAATTTAAATAACGGTGCAGAGTTTATACCGTATGGAGTAGGAACTTTTACCGGAGATTTCAACTATTCTCTTTATATAGATACAAACGTAGCAGAAGAAGTTAGTTTTGGTATTGTTGCTGTAAGAAGATTGTCTGCCGGTACTCATGTTATTAGAGCTCAGGTTGCAGACGGTGATGCAACAGCTTCAGCGGATTGGCAGTACAGAAGCTTGATAGCAATAAGATTATCAGACTCATTCACTTACTTTTTCAATTCAACCACACTTCAAGCCTCTACCACAAGTACAACCTATCAAAACTATACGACTTTAAACGTTGCAAACAATCCAGGGAATTATATCGTTCTTGCTGGAATATCTAAGCAAGGAACCTCTACGTCTTACAACGTTGACAACACGCTCTGGATAAATGGTATTATATATAGCATGATATCAGAAAGTCCGTTCAACGTTAACGAATATAGAGCGAGAGCCATGTTACAAAACGTAACTTTAGATAGCGACAGCTGGATAGCTACTCAATATAGAACTTCAAACACGGCTGCAACGGCTAGAGTAAAGAACTCCGATATATTGGCCTTGTCGTTAAACGGAACAAACGACATAGAAAGAAACACTAGTTGGAAGTTTTACGAAAACATAGGTGGAAGCGATTATCAAAACGTGGATTCGGTTGTAATAATAACAACGATAGATTATTACAATCCTTCTGCTTCCAATTCCACTTACAATAGAAACAATAGACCAGATTTAGAGATTGGTGTTTGGAATGGCAGCACTTATGTTAGTGGCTTTAGTTGTAGAATAAGTGATTACATGGGGGCAAATCTACCTAACTCTACCGATTGGAATTGTTCTATAACAATCACAGATTCTTCGATACTAAACGCATGGAAGTCGTCTGGGAACAGGAGAATTCAAGTCAGAGGGATATGGATAGATTCTTTTAATGCAAACATTTACGACGAAATCAATGTCACTAATGTTTACGTTCTTATAAACGCTTGGAATTCAACGACAGAAGTGAGACCATGTTCTGATCAGAATGCTATTTTGACGAACGATACGTGGACTCCTTTCCAAGGAAGTCCAAAATCGGCTTGGACAAACGTGACTAAGGTTGTCACTTCACAAGTGGGAGCCACAATAAAATGGTGCGTTTACGTCAATGACACATTTGGAAACTGGAACTCTACGAGTTGTGTTTCACCATTTACGTATACGACGAGAACAAATCAAGCACCGATTCTAGGTGAGAGGACGGAAAATCCTACTAGTCCAACGGTTTATGAAAGAGGGAAAAAATACACTTTTTCGATTGTTGTTAACGATCCAGACGGAGATAACGACATCTCTCAAGTTATTTTCGAATTTAACGGACAAAACGAGACGGTAAATACTTATCAAGTTGTAAATTCTACTGCAAGGAGATATTCAGTCGAAAAGTATGATCTAGCAGCAGGGCCTAACGGTTATGTTTTTAAGTGGTATGCTGTTGATAGACCAGGTTTTTTTGGTAACGTGGTCACTGGAACTTATGTGATAAATAAAGCTACATCTATAATCGCCTTAGACTTAGCTAGCGGAAAAGTTAATTATCCGACGGAAGTTTTTGCCAATTGTTACGTTTTGCAAGGCGATCAGACCGCTAGGTTAGAGTTGTATAGAAATGGTACGTTTGTCGCTTTTGGAAGCGGAACTGTTTCTGAAAGAAAGATCTTAGGAGTAGGCTCTTATAATTACACCTGCTACTACTTGGAATCACAAAACTACACTTCTTCTTCTGTAGAAAGATTTTTAACAGTAGAAAAAGGGACACCGCCCATATTTTTGGAAATAAACGGAATTCAGAACAACTACACTTGCTACTATCCTACTTTAGCTAAGGTTGTTGGATGGTTAGAAACTTTGAACGAAGAAGGTGAAGTGAAATTATATAGAAATGGATATTTGGTTGGAAGTGGCGAGTTAGTATCTGAAGAAATTCTCCTACCGGCAGGAGAGTATAACTATACTTTGGTTTTTGAGGAAACAGCAAATTACACTTCCCGTTCGATAACATGGTTTTTGATTGTAAGAAAAGGTATTTCTAACGCTACTTTGTATTTCATTCCAGCTTCCCCAGTCGTTTACGGAACATCAGTGACGGCTTTTTGCATTGAGGATAATCCTGAGGCTGAAGGAAGATTATGGAGAAATGGAAGTGATGTTACTCACGA
The DNA here is from genome assembly GCA_025057985.1 of Candidatus Aenigmatarchaeota archaeon. Lineage (GTDB taxonomy): Archaea > Aenigmatarchaeota > Aenigmatarchaeia > CG10238-14 > SpSt-28 > SpSt-28. Next base: position 23,885 of record JANXEV010000006.1, on the reverse strand, counting down.
AAACGGAACTTCTATAGTTCTACCAGCAGGCGTTTGGCATTATACCTGTAATGTTAGCGAAACCCAAAATTACACTTCAGCTTCTAACTATAGTTTTTACATCGTTAACAAAGCTCCCACGGAGATTAGGCTGTTTTTAAACGGCACTGAAGGAAATGTGAGTTACGTTTATGAAGACTATGCAAATATAACGGCCGTGTTGAATGTTTCGAATAAAATCATTTTCATAGAAACAAATTTCACCGGCTTAAATCAAATTTTAGCGTTTGGAGAAAGTTTCGCTCAAGTGATAACTAGCGATTTTGGTGCAGGTGTTTATAACATAACTGCTTATTGGAGCGGGGATCAAAACTATACTGGAAGTAGTAAAACCTATTTCATGTTTGTTAGCAAAAAACCAACTACCTTATACCTTTGGATAAACGGAAGCAGAGAGAACAAAACTTATTATTCTAGCACCACTTTAAATTTCACGGTCGAACTTCTAAATTACATAGGTAGAATTGTTGAGCTTTGGAGTAATTACAGCGACGGTAGTCCTAAATTAATTTCTTCTGGCCAATCACCACATCAATTTACATTGTCTTTGAGTCAAAACGGAATATTTAATTTTACCGGATTTTATCCAGGAAATGCTAATTATTCCTCTAGCTCTGAAACTTGGATCGTTAGAATTGGTAAAATGAATGCGATGATAGAAGAACTTAATCCAAACGTTATAGGTGAAAATAAAAGCGCAATTTTGGCTGGGAGTTGTGAGTGTTTGTATGTAGAATGTACGAATTTATATTTGGAGGCACAGGCTGACGGAAAGACCATCCCTACAACTCCAGATTATAATTTAAGCGTGAATGGAACTAACCCATATTTCGTTCAATCTCTATCTGGAAAGAGAACTGTTGTTTGGAATTTGACTGGTCACAGGATAGGAGAATATAAGGTTAGAATTAAATGTAATTCTACAGAATTTCCAAATGTTTATTCGAACGAAATGAGGTTACAAGTCGTTGATGAGATACCGCCTGTTTGGAAAAACAATTTAACCTACCCACAACAACCTGTTTATTACGCACAGAATCAACGCTACCAATTCAACATTACCTGGTTAGACAACGTTGGATTATCGCAAGTTTTAATAGAACATAACTTTACTTCTATTCCTTTGAACGAAAGCATGGAAAGAGAAGGTTACAGGTATTATTATACTATTTACGACCTACCAGCCGGTGTATATAGATGGAAAAGCTATGCTAGAGACACATACGGTAACTGGAACTCCACCCCAGAGTTTATTTACAAAGTGGAAAGAGCTCCAACAAAAATTTCTATTTACTTAAATGGAAGCGAAGAGGACAGAACTTACGAAGTTTTCGATAGAGTGAATATAACAGTTGAAGTCAACGTAAGCGGAAAAAGAGTTTATCTTGCTTCAAACATGAGCGATTGGGTCGTGCAATCTAGCGTAACACCTTTGTTCAATATAACTTTACTAAAGAGAATAGGAGCCTTCAACCTTACCGGATATTTCGAAGGCGATCAAAACTACACTTCATCTTCTCTTGTCAGATTTTTGAGGGTTGTGGATTCTAAACCACCTATCTTGGTTTACGTCAATCAAAGCAGGGGATGGATTGGTGTAAACGAAACGATATATTTGTATGCGAACTGGAGTGATAATTACGAGTTGGATTATGCCTGGCTTTCCGTAAACGATACAGGAAGTTGGAGAAATCTTTCTTATGTTAAACTTAACTTGCAAAACAGAGAGACTTGGTCTAATTTCACGTGGCGAAATTCCTCGATACCAGCAGGTTTTGTGATAGGATGGAGAGTATACGCGAACGATACTTCTGGAAACGAACGCTACTCCTCTATTTTTACGTTCTCCGTAAATGCGAGTATGCTTTGGAACTTTACCACTTCTGGAAGAATTTACTCTTCACCGGCGGTGGGCGATGTGAATGACGATGGTGAAATAGATGTAGTTTTTGCTTCATTGGATAGAAATGTTTACGTGGTAAGAGGGAAAGATGGTCTACAAATCTTCAACTTTACTACAAACGGTAGTATAACGAGTAGCCCTTCTCTAGCTCACTTTGGCGGAGAGAGACACTTAAGAATTTTTGTAGGGAGTTACGATTTCAACGTTTATGCTATAAACGGTAGCAACGGGCAAAAAATATGGAACTTCTCCACTCAAGGTAGAGTTTTTTCTTCCCCGGCTCTCGGAGATGTAAACGGTGATAACTTTTTGGATATAGTTATAGGATCAGACGATGGTAGAGTTTATGCGATAAATTCTTCTGATGGAAAGCTTCTTTGGTATTACCAAACAAATGGTAGAGTAGTTTCTTCACCGGCTATAAGGAAAATAGGAAGTACAACTTACGTGTTTGTAGGGAGTTACGATTTCAACGTTTATGCTATAAACGGTAGCAACGGGCAAAAAATATGGAACTTCTCCACTCAGGAAAAAGTAGAAAGTTCACCTTTAGTAGACGATTTTGATCGAGATGGATACTATGAAGTGGTAGTAGGGTCTTATGACAATCAAACTTACGTTTTGGATGCTTTGACCGGAAGTAAAAAGTGGAGTTATAAAACTGGAAATAGAATAACAGCATCTCCGATAACTTTGAGAATTTTAAACGATAGAAAGATAGTTATTTCATCGAGCGACTCAAAACTTTATTGTTTCAATCCGGACGGGTCGATAAACTGGACTTTTACTATTCCAACTTCTGGTAGAGCACCTTATCTACCTTCATCCTACGATTCTAATAACGACGGAATAAACGATGTGATTTTTGGGGCCACAGACGGTATATTGTACGTTGTTGACGGACTGACCGGAAGATTGATTTGGTTTTACAGAATAGGTCAATATATATACTCTTCGCCTGCGATTTCCGATTTGAATGGCGATGGGACATTAGACATAACTTTCGGTTCGTTCGATAGTAGACAATACACATTGGACCCACCATCTTGGAACATGTTTGGAGGGAATGAAAGAAGCACGAGAATTTACGATAGCGAACAACCTCGTTTACTCTTTTATTCTAAAGAGGTAGAGAATTGTTCGATTAGTTTCTACTCGAGATGGAAAGACTTTTCAAATTTGAAGTTTGCTTATGTCGTTTTGAAGAATGAATTTGGAACTAAAAACGATACTTTCTCTTTAAGTGGGACTGAGGCTTGGATAAACTACACGTTTTATTCTTGTAGAAAGACAGAATTAGAAATTTTTGTCATCGACGAGTACGATAATGTTGGAAGTTTTAGCGATTTTATAGAAGTGGAAGAAGAAGATAGACCGCCTTTGATCGAAATTGTTAAGATACCACAACAAAACATCACATATTCTCCTGGAACAACTTTTGAATTCTGGGCGAAGGTGATTGATGATAAGGGTTTGAGTTTGGTACAAATAGAACACAACTTCCGTGGAGTTTTGAAAAACGAAAGCATGTTTGATGAGGGTGAAATTTTCGCTTTTAACGTTTCAGATTTGAAAGTAGGAGAGTATATGTTTAGGATTCACGTGATTGATGCTTCTGGTAACTTTAATTCTAGTGAGTGGTACAGATTTTTCATATCAAAAAGCCCACCAGTTTTGTTTTTCAACATATCTAGGAATATAGCGGAATACTTGGAAGAAGTTAGGTTTGTTTGTGAAGTGGAGAGTGGAGAAAATTCGAAGTTAAAAGTGGTAACGAATGATCTTTTGGTAGGAGAAAGCCTTGGTAAAAGAATAGAAGGAAAATTAGAGTTGCCAGCTGGAAGGCATGAAGTTAGATGTTTGTATGAAGAAAGCGAAAACTACACGAGTGGTCAGTCTAGAAAACTTTTGAGAGTGGATAAGATATCTCCTAAAATTTCCTTGAGGATAAACGGATTAGAGGAAGATTTGATCGGAGAGTGTCCTTTCAAAGTTTTAGTAGAAGGTTTTTCTTCGAATTTCGGGGACAACGATGTTGTTTATAAACTTTACATGATCTCAAATAAGGAAGAAGTTTTGGGAAGCGGTAAGAACATAACCTTTGAAAAAACTTTATTGACAGGAGATTATTTGTTTAAGTTAAACTCGACAGAAGGGCAAAACTACACTTCTTTCGAGATCGTTAGAAGCGCTTTTGTTATGGATAAAACCAGACCAGAGAATGTTTTCTATAACAAAAGATACGTTTCTGGTTCTCTCGTTCTTTCTTCTCGTTGGAAAGACAGTTGTGTTGGAATAAAAAGAGGGATCGTCAGAGAAAATAGCAATGGTGAGAGAGAACATTCGATACAACCTATAGATGGATGGGTAAACTACACTATTCGTAAAGAAGATTTAACTTCGTTTTATGGATGCAGATGGATATTTAACTTCATTTGCGTGAAGGACGTGGACATAGAAATAAGGAGCTATGATTATTCTGAAAATGTTGCAACTTTGAAAGACAGAGTTACTTTGATTTTTATTAGATTTTTCGGATGGTTAATATGAGAGTAGAAAGAAAAAAACTTGTTTTCTTTCTTTTGACCATTGTGGTTTTGTCTTTCTTTCTGTTTTTTTTGATAGGTGAAGAGGAAAAAATTGTGTATCCGACATATGGAAGGGACACGGACGGGACATTGCAAGATGAAATAGTAAGGAATAACAGAGAGGGTTACGAGACAGTTTTGTTGAAATTTTTCCCATATGGTTATATAGAGTTTTATGGTTGGAAAAACATCAGTATGATAAAAAAAGTTTTCGCTTTTGTAGAATGGAGAACTGAAAGAGATTTAGGCGCTGGAAACATTTATATAGGTTATTCCTTTGACGGAAAAAACTACGTGGAAGTCGGCCCTTTCAACGAGAGTGAGAATTATAGGGTAACTGTTTTGGAAATTCCAGCAAATATTTTTACTGATTTGGAAAATGTTAAAATTAGATTTAGAGGGGAAGACCTAGATTTTGCTACTGACGCGTATGCTGAGGTTAAAGTCTATCTTAAAGTTATTAGCTACAAATTTGGATAATAATTAATGAGGAGAATAGCGATTTTGTGTTTCAGTCTATTTTTCTTATTTTTCTTGAACGTTAGCTACTCACCAACTTCAACACTTATTCCATTCTCTTGCTACGATTCAGACGGAGACTGTGATGTAGAGAGAATTAAACAAAAAGACAACATCTACGAACTCGTAGATCTACTTTTCTATCCCTATGGCTGGTTGGTGGTAGAAGGTTTTAAGGATTCTATTCCTGAAGAGAACGAAATAGATTTAGTCAGTTTCAACATCTTCTGGTTCACAGACTTAGGTGAAGGAGCTAGCAACATATACATAGAATACTGGAATGGAAGTCAATGGTTGTATTGTGCAGGCCCTTTCGGAGAACGAGGAGAATTAACTCACACATCATGCAACGCATTTCTAACGAAAAATCAAATTCAAAATTTGAAAGTTAGGGTAAGAGGGGAAGACATAGACGGTTTTCCAATGGCCTTTATCTACATCGATCGAATATTCGTTTCGGTCAATTATACGATAGGTTCACCATATCTCGAAGTCAGTTTAAGGTTTCCTATTCCGGATAAAATCAATAATGTCGCTCAAAACTCCACTTTTTTAGTAAACGCTACAGTCTATTGTAGAGATGGAGATTGTGGAGAGGTTTTTGGTATTTTGCTCTATAATTCTACTACAGAAGCTCCAGACACACCTGTTAGTACAATTTATGGTGAAAAACCGTTTTTCATCCAAGAGGAAAACTCATCTTCTTTCAAATCTTGTTTAAAAAATCCTTTGAAAAAAGATGACTACTGTTTTTTAAGATGGGTTGTTAATGCAAGCGGAGATTTAAACACATATTGGAAAATAGCTGTTTTGTTCAATTCTACTAACCCAGACGTTTCACAAAATATCACCAGAAGTGCAACGATTTTTATAACTTTCTGTACGATCGATTTTACTTTAGGTTGGGAAGTTCTAGACTTCGGAACTGTTTTGCCAAACACTTACGCAAATCCAGCGGTTGGAAATTCCAACAACACTTATAAGATTTTTTTAGGCCAGAGTAGTTGTAACTTGAATTTATACATAAGGGGCCAAAATTTGATAGGTAAAAACAGAGGAAATTTGATAAGAATTGAGAACATAAGCGTTAGTAATAGCACAAACAAATTTTCCACGTCTTTTCGAATCAAAGAAGAAAATCAATTACTTTTCTACAACATCTCCAGCGGCGAATACTATACCTACTACTGGATGGATCTACCACCGATATATGCTGACGTTTACATAGGAGAGATATATGTGGTAGGTGTTAAAAATGAGGACGAGGTTTAAGGTTTTTTTATCGTTCATCATTTTTTTATATTTTTGTTTTTTCAGTTCAACATACGGCTTTGCTGGGCTTCAAAAACAAAAGTCAATGAATTTAAAGGTAAACGAAACTGGTGTTTTCGAGATTCTACTTTGGTCGGATAGAGAAGAAGTGGTTTTTTTAAATGTAACTTCTCCTAAAGAATTGTTGGTTACAGGCTTCCCGGATAGGGTGAAGTTGAGTAAGGATTCAGGAGACGAAATTATAGTTTTAGGTGAAAGTTATCGTAATGCTACGAAAATCGCTTTTTTTGTTAAACCTATTTCTAGTGGGAGTCTAAATTTTTCTGTCAGGATCTTTAGCGTTTCTGATCTAGAGGGATTGGTCACAAAGAAAGAGATCGTTTTCAATTTTTTCGTTAACTCTACGGAACCTAAATTTGAAGGCAGTTTAAATGGGGATTCAGGTTTTTTAGACATAGAAGTAGAACAAAACTATATCATGCTTTTGACACTAGTTTTCTTAATTCTCCTAACCAGCTTTCTAATTTACAAAAAATCATAAGATTTATTGTTTTTTGCTAAGAATTTAAAATGAAAAAAAACATCAATTTGATTTTGTGGACGATTTTTTTTGTTGCGATTTTCTTAGCTATTTTGATATCGAAAATGACAGGTTACTTCGTCTCTCCTGGCTTGAACGTGACTGTAAAAGAAGTGAAAGACGCAAAAATACTTTTGGACTACAAACCAATAATAGATATAACTGAAAGGCAAAACATTACTGCAGAAATAATAAATACAGGATCGGTTCAGATAGAAGAAGAAATGTTTCTCAGAGTTTACTATTTCAACGGTTCGTTGAAACCAATAGGAGAATACCTAGACTCTTTAAACGTTTTGAAGCCAGGAGAGAGAAGAAATTTTAAAATAGTTTTTGTCCCTGAAAGCGTTGGGACTTACTACATTCAAGCCAGAGCGAAGTATGATAGTAAGACGACGGAAACATGGGGTAGATTTGATGTTGTGATTTTCCCAGTTCTGGTGCCAGTGATTCAACCGCCGCAAGTAGTAGGAACACCGACTCCAGTGATAGTCTACCTTTCACCACCTCGTTTAGAAATTTATGCAAACGATACATTTAACGTTCAGCAAGGAGGAGAATTGATAATTTCTTTGATCGTTAAAAATTTGGGAGAAAGGGATGCTTATGAACTAAAGCCATACATTTCATACCCTTCTGGTTTAGAAGTTTCTGTTTCCCCACTTTTTGTTAGTATTCTACCCGCAAATAAAACTTCATCTTTCCTACTCTATGTAAAAGTTCCAGTCGAATTCCTACCAGGTCTATATCAAATTGTTTTCGAAGTTTCTGCGAACGAAACTAGAGCGAGTAAAGTTTTGAATTTGAACGTTTCGAAATTCGTATTAGACCTAACTCAGGACTATAGAGAAAAAATTATTAGTTTGGAGTTGGTGATTTCTGAAGTCAAGGCGAGAGCGTTATATCTAGAGTCTATGGGTTTTGATGTTTCGAAAATAAAAGCTACAATAGAATTGGCTGACTATTATGTTAAGAGAGCGAGGGAGTTTTTAGAGAAGAAAGATTTCGAAAACTGTCAAAGCGAAATTTTTAAAGCTTTAGAGCTAATTTCACAGGTTTTGATCGAGATGGAAACCATTTTGATGATAGCACCTAGGGCTGTGCCGAAGTATCTTTATGTTGGGATAGTTGTCCTATGTCTAGTGGTAGTGATAGCTTTCTTTGTTTTGTATAGAAAGAGGAAAGAAAAGAGGCCTAAACTTTTGAAAGGATTAGAAACAGAAAAAGGAGAGTAAAAAATTTAATGTCGGAGTAAAAATTTAAAGAATGGGACTTTTCGGACCATACGTTTACAAAGCAAAAAACGGTAAAAAATATTACTTGCATATGAAAATGAGAGGTCGAGCTGTTTTGTACTTTTTCTCTACTGATCCTACCGATGCTCTATGGGATTTGCCCCCAGGCTATGAAGTCGTTGAAAATCCAAAGACTGGGCTACCTTTTTTAAAAAAGAAAGAGTACGCTGGATTTAGTCTTTTTGGTAAGAAAAAAGAGGAAAGTCAAAGTCAGTGATGTTTGTATAAAAAAATAAAAAAAGTTGGGATTATTGTGTTACGTAGCCACCGTCTGATACGATGACTTGACCAGTTATGTTTTTCGATTCGTCGCTAGCTAAAAACACTGCTAGGTTCGCTATGTCTTCTGGTTCACCCCATCTTTGTAGCGGAATGGCTCTTCTGAAATTTTCATAGGCTTCATTTCCAAGAACCTGTGTGCCAGGAGTTACGATAGGTCCAGGCGCTATGGCGTTTACGTTTATGTTGAACGGTGCCAATTCCAAAGCTAAAGCTCTAGTAAAACCTGTTTGTCCTGCCTTACTCGCACAGTAGTGAACGAGCTGAGGGAAGCCGACCACAGTACCGGCGATAGAAGTGATATTTATTATCTTTCCATACCTTTGTTTAACCATGTATGGAACTACAGCTTTCGTGCAGTTGAAAGTTCCTTTTAGGTTTACGTTGATGACTTTATCCCAGTCACTCTCTGACATCTCTAGAAATGGTTTGAAAGGATAGATCCCTGCATTGTTAACCAATATATCGATCCTTCCAAACTTACTCACAACCTCATCCGCCATTTTCTTAGCATCTTCCATCTTCGAAACATCACACTTTATAGCCAAGCTTTCTGTCTTTATTTCTTTCTGAACCTCATAGATCTTGTCTGTTATATCACTAACAACAACCCTTGCACCCTCTCTTGAAAACGCTAGAGCTATTGCTTTTCCTATTCCTTGGCCAGAACCAGTCACGATCGCAACTCTATCTTTCAACTTCATATAAATTATAGATTCCAGATATTAAAATTGGTAGCCAAAACAAATTTAAATTTAAAAAACATACTACAAATAGTCCTTAAGAGGTGAAATTAAATGGAAACTGAAGAGTCGTCACTATCTCTAACAAAAGGTGTGGCAAATGAGAAGAAGAGAGATGTTAGCATTGGCTCTAGCACAGTCTTTGATAGCCTTGAGTACAGGGTTCATAGGACCAATTTATGCGATTTACTTCGAAAAGGTCATTGGAAGCGCTTCTCTGGTCGCTCTGATCATAGGCCTTTACTGGATAATCGTTGGTCTTTTGGAAGTTCCTTCTGGCTATTTATCTGATAGAATAGGTAAGGGTAAAACCTTCTTGATCGGCGGAATTTTATCTTCAATTTCAATCATCCTTTATACATTTGTCGATAGCTTAACGATGCTCGTTTTAGTAGAAATTTTGAACGCAATAGGTTATTCTCTACAAGTTCCATCCTTTTTCTCACTTTTAGCAGAAATCACGTCTAAGAAAAATAGAGGAAGAGAAATGGGTTTAATAGATTCTTTCTGGAGTTTAACTTATGGTATTTCAGCTATAATCTCAGGGATTGTAATAGGGGTTTTTGGTTTTTCGGCGATTTTTTTGGCTGCAGGAATTTTCAACGGCATTTCTAGCATTTTGATAGGTAGAAAATTCAACATCTAAATTCAAGCTATCAACCAATCTCTCTTCCTTCTACTCATTTCTTTACTTCCCTCTTCTTCCCTCTTCTCTTCATTCTTCTTAACTTCTTCCCTCTTCTCTTCCTCTATCTTCTCCTCAGTCTTCTTCCCCCAACTTATATTTTTCCTTATCACATCACCTATTCTCTTCAATTCGTCACCTTTCACTTCTTTTGGTTTGTTTTCTATCAAGGGTATTTCGTTCTCAAAATAAGGGTATATCCTTAAATGCAAGTGTTCGATTTGAGAAGGTAGATAGGCTATGCAAGTCGCTAGTGGCATCAAAGCATTTTTTATCGCGTCGTTTAACTTTATCGCAAGTTGAAAAAGATTTTTCGACAGTTCTTCATCTTCGTTCAAATTTTTCACATGGTTTTTCGGTATGATAAGAGTCATTCCAGTGCTTCTTGGGTTGACGTCTAAAAAAGCGACAAAGTTTTCATCTTCATATAAAATTTCCGCAGGGATTTCTTTTCTTGCAATTTTACAAAAAACACAGTCCATAGGAAGATTTCAATTCAAAATTTAAATCACAAAAATACAATCTTAAATAATTAACATCAATACAAAAATATAAAGGTTGGGAAAGATGCCGCATATAAGAAAACCAAGGGAAGGAAGTTTGGCTTTTTATCCTAGGAAGAAAGCTTTCCGTATCTATCCATCTCTAGACACATATCCAGAATCAGAAAAGGTTATGCCGCTTGTTTTTGCTGGATATAAGGTTGGGATGTGCCACGTCATGGCTGTAGACAATAAAAAAACTTCTCCTTCTTTCGGTCAAACGATAGCCGTGCCGGTCACCGTTTTAGAAATACCCCCTCTTCATGTTATCGGTGTCAGATTTTACAAGAAAACGAAGAATGGTTATAAAGTTTTTACAGAGATTTATGCTAAAGAGTTGCCTAAACATTTGGAGAGAAAAGTAAAAATTAAGTCTAATTATTCTGAAGAGAAGATCGAAGAAATAAGTAAAAATTTGGATAAGATTGAGAAAGTAAGACTGATAGTAGCGACGCAGCCTAAAAAAACAGGGATTGGTAAAAAAACGCCGGAAGTTTTCGAGATAGAAGTTGGTGGAAAAGACGTGAAAGCAAAATTTGAATATGCGATTTCTAAGCTTGGTAAAGAACTTTCAGTAGAAGAAGTATTCAAAGAAGGAGAGATCGTAGACGTCATAGCTGTGACAAAAGGAAAAGGTACTCAAGGTCCCGTGAAGAGGTTTGGGATAAAAATCCAAGGTAGAAAAGCGAAAGAAAAAAGGAGGCATGTTGGAAGTTTGGGTCAAGAAAGACCCGGGAAAGTTAGATGGACAGTTCCCATGGCCGGTCAAACAGGTTTTCAAACGAGAACGGAGATAAACAAAAGAATAATAAAGATTGGGAATGGAGAGGAAATAAATCCTAAAGGTGGGTTTAAAAGGTACGGGTTGGTGAGAGGAAGCTATTTATTGATAGAAGGTTCAGTTCCTGGCAGCAAAAAAAGATTAATTCTTATAAGAAAAGCTATAAGAAGTAAAGGTCCACATATTTTACCCTACCAGATAAAAAGCTTGGTGAGATAGTATGGTGAAAATTTTTGGTTTGGACGGAAAAATCAAAGAAGAAATAAATTTGCCTAAAGTTTTTTCCCATCCGATCAGAGAAGATTTGATTTTAAGAGCTTTCCTAGCGATTAAAAGTCACAAGAGACAGCCGTATGGCCCGGATGAACTTTCTGGATTGAGAACTTCTGCACATTATCACGGAGAAAGAAGAGAGAGATATTCGATGATGAACAGAGGAATAGCGAGACATCAAAGATTGCACGGCAAAACTGTGCCTGGTTTATTTTGGCAGGCGAGAATAGCACCACAGACAAAAGGAGGAAGACCTTCACACCCTCCGCTACCGGAAAAAAATTGGTATCAAAAAATCAACAAAAAAGAAAAAATCAAAGCAATAGCTTCTGCAATAGCTGCTACTGCTGTTTTAGATTTAGTGAAAAACAGACATAGGCTTGACGGTTTAAAAGAGTTACCCATAGTGGTAGAAGATGGTATAGAGAACGTTTCTAAAACGAAGGAAGTCACTGAGTTTTTGGAGGCGATCGGTTTGAAAGAAGAGTTAGAAAGGTTGAAAGAAAGAAAGATTAGAGCTGGTAAAGGGAAAATGAGAGGTAGGAAATATAAAAAGAAAAAAGGAATTTTGTTTGTTGTGAAGAATGATGAAAAAATAAAGAAGGCGATTGAAAACATTCCTGGGTGCGAAGTCGTAAGAGTGAAAGATTTATCTGTAGAACATTTGGCACCTGGAGGAAAACCAGGTAGACTGACAGTCTTTACTAAAGGGGCGATAGAAGAGTTAGAGAAAATGTAAAAATTTAAGGTGGTTTGATGGACCCATACAAGATTTTGCTATATCCTCTCGTCACCGAAAAGGCCGTGAGTTTGATAGAAAGAGAGAATAAAATAGTCTTTATAGTGGACAGAAAGGCAAACAAAAAAGAAATAAAGGAAGCCTTTGAAAAATTGTTCGAGGTTAAAGTGGAAAAGGTCAATACTTTGATAACCAAGGACGGAAGAAAAAAAGCTTTCATAAAACTTAAACCAGAGTTTAAAGCTAGCGATGTGGCGGTGAGGCTTGGAATATTGTAGGGGTGATTGAATGGGAAAACGTATAATCGCTAGAGCAAGAGGTAAAGGTGGACCGAGATATAGAGCACCTAGCCATCGCTATCTTTGTAAGGTAGAATATTATACTGGAAAAGGAGAAGGTGTAGTAGAAGATATATTGGACGATCCGGGAAGAAGCGCTCTAGTGATGCTTGTGAAAATAGATGGGAAAAAAATTTATCAAATAGCTCATGAAGGTGCGTATGTCGGTCAAGTGATAAAGTATGATGGTGAAATAGCGAATGGAAATGTTGTCGAGTTGGGTAAAATTCCAGAGGGAACGAAAGTTTTTGGTATAGAAAGCTATCCGGGTTCTGGTCCGAAATATTGTAGGTCGAGTGGGAGTTTTGCCATAGTCGTCGGAAAGACAGAAAATAGAGTTACGGTCCAATTTTCGTCTGGAAAGCAAAAAGTTTTGGATGCTAGATGTAGAGCCACGATAGGAGTTCCTTCTAACTCTGGTAGAGAGGAAAAGCCTTGGGTGAAAGTTGGAAAGAAATATATAGCTTTGCATGCTAGAGGAAAATTGTTCCCAAGAACGGCAGCGGTTGTAATGAATCCTGTCGATCATCCATGGGGTGGAAAGAGAAAGAGACCAAGGCCAAGTAAAACTGTAAGTAGGCATGCACCACCAGGAGCGAAAGTTGGCAACATTTCTCCTAAATCTAAAAAGAAAGTAGAAAAGGTCTAAAGGTTTGGTTTTATTTTTCTTGAAACCAAGAAAATTAATAAGGGTCCGTAGTCTAACGGTTAGGACGCCGCCCTTACAAGGCGGAGGAGGCGGTTCGACTCCGCCCGGACCCATTCAGTTAAAAATCACGTCTTTCCTTTCTATCCTGTAGTTCACAGGCGGAGATGTACAGTTGGTCGTTATCATTACGAAATTTATGTTTGGGCCAGCGGAGACGTTGAAAAAAGAGATACTACCTGGAGCTAAATCTGGTGCAACGTTTTGAACGTTTTGTACCGTACCGTTGTCATAAACTATTTGGAAGTTTACTCTAAGAGGAATGTTTCCGCTGTTTCTTAAGTATCCGTAAAGGTAGCCATTTTTGTAAGAAACATCGTCCAAAGTTGATATTCCTCCATAAGAACACATCATTTGAGTTTCAGACTGGCCTTGAATGTTTTGTGTGGAAGTTCTAGTGAAGCCCATCCCCCATGTGATTATTACAGCAGCGACTGCTATAGCAAGGCCTATCAGTAAGATTTCGGCTATGAAAGGGCTAATACCTTTCTTCATTATCTACCCTCTAGTGTCACACCAGGACAATCTGTATAAACTATATATTTCAAATAGCCAGATTCTATTTCGGAAAGTATAACAGGCGCGGTTAATCCGGGCGCAACTTCCTTGTTTATTTCTTTCGATGTGATACCGTTAGTGTAGTAAAAAGTTATGTTCGTTAGCTTTAGCTTTTCTGGTCCAGAGTTGTAGATGCTCAAAATCAGGTTTTTGGTCGTAGAGTTGTAATATTGGAAATCTACTTTTAAACTCCCAAGCGCTCCACTACATCTTCTGAATTGTTGAGTCTCTTCTTCTGTAGGTAAGCCTGTTCTCACAAAACCAGATCCCCAAAAAGCAAGTATACCGGCTAAAGTCATGGTTATCGCTATCAACAAAACTGTGGCAACCAACGGACTTATACCTTTTACCATTAATTTTTTTACCTTATTTAAATAAAAATGTTTTTTCTTAACTCAAACCCTCTTCAGATTTTCTAAAGTTTTGTTTAACCTACCCATCCGAATAGATTCGTTCAAATAAATATAGTTAGCCAGAAGCCCAAAAGTTTTTTTCATCTTTTCGATAGTCGACATCTTTCTATTTTTCTCTATTTTTTCAAACTCTACGAATATTCTTTCGTTACGTGGAAGAAAAAAAGAATAGTGAATGGGAATTTCCGGATCTTTCTCACAAACTCTTTCTACCTCCCTCAAAACCGCATAAAGGTGTTTACAGGCAATCTCCGTCGGTCCGATAGAGATCAGGTTTGAAGACAAGAAAGGACAATTGTGCGAATAGAAAGCTGGGTAGAGGAGACCATTTTTTAAACTATATTTGATAGTAAAATCGTACTTTTTCTCACATTCTTTTTTGGTATAAGTTTTAAACCAAAAATCTAGGGAAATACACTCACCGTTTTTTATAGCCTGCCAAGCTTCTTCTATATCTTTAGGCCAGATCAATTTGGCTTCTACCTTTATAGAATTCAACCATCTCCTGGGGTCGAACTTCTTACAAATGTAAATTCCAAAAACATCTGAAAAGGTTTTTTGGGTAATGTAGAGTTCTTTTATGTACTCTCTTTTGTCAAACTTTCCCATACCGAGAATTAGAACAGAAAAGCATAAAAAACGTTTATATTTGGGCCTGGCGGGATTCGAACCCGCGACCAACCGGTTAAGAGCCGGCTGCTCTACCATGCTGAGCTACAGGCCCATGCATTATATTTTGAGTTAATGTAAAAAAAATAATGAAAGATAAGGATAGGTATTATTTGGTTATGAGAATAAAAGAAATAGTCAAAGAAATGAACAAAGAGCTGATGTTTGTTGTCGTAGAGGGAGAAAGGGACAGAGAGGTTTTGAGAAAATTGGGTTTTAACAAAGAGATATACCTGGTCAAAGAGGTGAAAAAAATGAAAGGAAAATATACCATTCTAACAGATTTCGATGAAGAAGGTAGGAATCAGGCATTGCTCTTGAGAAAAAAGTTGGGAGATAGATTTTTGATCGATGTTTATAGAAAAAAATTTTTTGAAGCTTTGAAGGATTACGGGATAAACGAGATTGAAGGAATAGGTAAGTCTTTGAAAATTTTTAAAAAAATCATTCAACTTTAAACCTAGTGATAGCACCAATTCCTCCCATGTTTTTGAACTGTCTTCCCTCTTCTGTTTCTTCTGAGACGATGCTAACTTTAGCCCCACTAACTTCAGCCGATTCTATGATCTCTTCCGCTATTTCCGTTTCTTTTTCTAATTTCATTTCCTGCCCACAGACATCGCAAAAAATTTTCTCACCCCTTTTCACTATTTTTTCAGATTTATGACCGTTCGCACACGTAAACTCACCTTTTACGTATTCGAATTCTTCTACGACGATCAATTCTTCGACCGCATTATACTCTAAAGCTTTTCTAACTTTTTCTAATCCTACTACCGCATTCTCACCTTTTTTTAGTAGAAGGAAAAATTTGTTCAAGAGAGATTTTTCTTTAAAAACCTCAGCCTGCTGTAATAAATCTTCACTTCTTTTGACCAGTTCTTCCAAACCATACTCATCAGTATATCCTACGTCTTTGACGCCTAAAACTTTGTTTTTAATTTGATAGTTCAAATAATCTTTTTCCAATAACCTTTCTTTAACTGGCCCAGGTCCACCTATCAGAACACCTAAAACGTTTTCTTCTAGAAAAATGTTCGATGCTACTTCTCCAACTTTGGTTAGAAATTCATTGATGGCATCTTCTCTTAACCTATCGTACCTTCCTTGGGAGTTGTGAACGAGGAGAAAATTGGCGAAATAATTTTCCAGGTTTTCTACTTCCAGATCATAGAAGAAAACAGAAGCTTCAATTTCACTCTCGCTTATATTCTTCACCCTCACTTCCTTAACTTCGTTTTTCTCAAAAACAAGAACCACATCACCCTTTTTCAAATCTCTGACAAATTTTTCTTTTATTTCTCCACCTTCTTTTACAAAAATCAGGTGATCGTCACTAGCTATTACACTTCCTTTTTCAAAGAAGATTTTTTTTGCGGAGTTCACGTGCCTTTTGTAAATTTCCTTAACAAAGCTTGTCTTTACTTTCCATTCTTTGAAATCAAAACAATATACCTCATCACCCTTCTTTACTTTGTTGATCGGAACGAGTTTACCGTCACTGAGTAAAATTTGAGAAGACCTATGTAAACACATACCACCCTTAACCGTTTTACTCGGAACGGTCGACTCCAACCTCTTTTTCACAACGATTTTTTTCCCCTTCAACAACCCGACAGTTGCTTCTTTAGCGTCTAAAACTATCAATCCATAAACATCCTTTTCTTTTACCATTTCCCTAAGAGGATCTAGTACAAAAACTTGATCGCACCAATAGATTTTGGTTTCCAATTTTTCCGGCGGTTCTATAGACCAAAGTTTTATATCTTCTTTACCTTCCACAGGAGAAACATTACCAGCAAAAACTACTAATCCTTTTGGAGGAGTTTGTTTGAAGAGTCTGAGGTGTTGGATTATTTTTTCCAATGCAGCCACTACGTTTTTCCTCGTCGATTTGCTTTTTATGTTTTCAGCAGTAGATCTTTCTTCAGCTAGTTGGTTTATCACATCAAACAAATTATAACCAGCTGGAATGTATACAGAAACTAACTCTGTATGTCTACCTTTTATTTTTTCCAATTCTTTTATTAGTTTTTTCAACTTAACAGAATTTTCACTAAATTCTATCCACCTTTAAACGTCTATTCTCTTGCTATTTCGACAAAAGAAGGAGCAAGAATCAAATACCCGTCTTGAGTCCCAACGATATCTATTTTATTTTGTTTGCAGTTTCTTTTCAACTTCTCTATCAAAGTTTGCATGTAGCCAAAATCCTTTTTTTGAAGTTCTTGTGTTTTTACTATAACTACCATTTGTCTAGCAAACCTTATTATTTTGTCCACGTCTTCGCTCTTCACCAATTTTTCTATTTTGATTTTAATTTTCTCCTCTTCTTTCACTCTTTCCTCGTCTATAACTTTGATCTCTTCTTCGCCGACTTCTTCTTTTTTTCTCGGTAAGAAATCTCTAAGCGCCATGATATTTTTTGTCGATAATATTTAAATTCTTTTTTTAAATAGAGATATGGAAATTTTCGGTTTAAAAATAAGTTGGTTGGGTCATGCTTGTTTCAAGATCGAGAGTAAAGTTACAATCTATCTCGACCCATTTCAAATTAAATTCCCAAAAGAAAGGGACGGAGATATAGTTTTAATAACACACGACCACTTCGATCACTGTAGCCTCGACGACATAAAAAAAATAATCCATCCCCAGTCTGTTATAATATCTGCGAAGATGTGTAGAGGAAAGATAGAGAACTTAAAAGGATCGGTGAATAAGATAGTCTACTTCGAACCTGGAGATTCGTTGAACGTGAACAACGTCGTTATAAAAGCAGTAGAATCTTACAACGTTAACAAATTTAGACTTCCTGGGCAAGTTTTTCATCCAAAAGAGTTGAAGTATGTCGGTTATATATTAGACATAAACGGTGTTAGAGTTTATCATTCCGGTGACACTGATGTTATACCTGAGATGAACACTTTCGGTAAAATAGATATAGCATTTCTACCTGTCAGTGGAGTTTATGTTATGACGGCAGACGAAGCTGTAGAAGCTGTTAAAATTTTGAAACCGAAAGTTTGTATCCCAATGCATTACGGTTCTATAGTAGGTAGCGAAAAAGACGTGGAGAGATTCAAAAACGCAGCTTCACAGTTTACTAAGGTAGAAGTTTTGAAAAAAGAATAAAAAGAAAAAAATTGAACGTTTAAACGTCAGCACCTCTCAAAGTTTTTCTACCGTTTGCTTCTGCCCTTTTTACAGCTTCTTTAACCAACTCTGCTACTTTTTTGTTTAAAGCGTCGAAAAACTCGTCCGATATTCTTATGTCACCAGCAACTTCTCTCACTGCAGATTTTATTACTAAGTTTGCTTCTTTTGCCATCACACTCACCTAATTTTAATTTGGTTTGAGATTTAAAAATGCATTAAGAGACTTCTTTAAAGTCTAGTTTTAGTTTTGAAGCAAGCTCATAAGCTTTTTCTATTTCATCCCTTGTCAACACTCTAGAAATTTCCTTGAATTTCTCTATTCGCTCCAATACCAAATATTCTGGTCTATATTGCCTCATTACATTCACCAAACAGTTCTTACAATTTTTAGAAATCCACTCCAAAACCCTTCTGGTGCAACATTCAAAATGATTAGGTAAAACTAAATGCCTTATGATAAGTGGATCTTCGTTTTCACACATCGTTTTTATATTTCTCTGCACAAACGATGTGTAGTTTTTAACCGAGGATAGCCTGAATGCACATTCATCGTTTCCATATTTGAAATCAGGTAACCATATATCTACGACGTCCAGCAAAATTTTCATCGTTTCTTCAGAGGAATAAGCGTTGTTATTCCACAAAACAGGAACATTTACGTTTAAGTATTTCAAAGACTCTAAGATCGTGTGTAGATGTTGGTCAGGATTTCCGCCTACGAAGTTTATATTTCTTGCACCACTTTTTCTCAAGTTTTCCTCTATCAAGCTCAAATCCTTTGCTGTAGTTAGAAAACCATTGTCGGGAAATTGACTGATCTCCCAGTTTTGGCAGTAAACACATTTGAAATTACAACCAGAGAAAAAAATCGTACCGCTTGGAATCAAAGGTGGTTCTTCCCCAAAATGTAAAAAGTAGGAAGAAACATAGGTTTTTTCTTTAGATCCACAAAAACCTCTTTCCTTTCTTCTATCCACACCACACCTTCTTTCGCAAAACCTACAATTTCTTAGAATTTTTTTAGAGAGTTCAATTTTAACATCGAGATAACTCACTTTAGGTTTTTCCATTTCGTTTAAATCTAACTCACCTTCCTTTATCTCTCTCCACGTTTTTTTAAAGTTTTCGGAAAGCTTTTCATGAATTTCCCATAGATTTTTTTCTTCTAAATCACTTATTTCACTATCACAAGCTATTCTTTTGCATATCAAAAACTTTGCTGGCATTTTGTTTCTATCGACGTCGAAATACCATTTGAGTTTTTCTTCTACACTCATACTATTTTTTATAAACCCATTCCTTTTCTTTCACTCCTGCTCTTTTGTTTTCTATTCTCGAAAGCGTGAAAAGTAGAGCCGAAAGTTTATTTAGAAAAGGTACGAATCTCTTTTGCTTGGCTTCAACACAAACTCTCTCAACTCTCCTACAGACAGTTCTAGCTACATGAAGGAAGGAAGAAGCTTGAGTTCCTGTTGGAAAAATGAAATGTTTGACTGGCTCTAATTCCGCCTCATATTTTTTTATTTCATCCTCTAGAAAATTCACATCCTTTTCTCCAAATTCAATTTTATACCCAGCCAATATAGAACCAATGATAAAAAGTCTTTCTTGAATTTTTTCCAAAGTCTCGTCTACGTCTTTGTTTTTCGTCAAACTTCTACAATAGCCCAGAACGCTGTTTAATTCGTCCAACTCTCCCAGAAGTTTTATCATTTTGGAATTTTTTCCCACCTTACTTCCGTTGAAGCAAGTATAACATTCACGCGACATATAGATTATTACCCTACGATATTAAACATGCACTCCAACCACAATCGCTACAAACGACACATCCCGCTTGGTAAACGATCTTTAAAGAGTCACAATTCGGGCATTTCTCCACTCTACCATTTTCATGATTCTTTTTCATGGAATTGCCCAACTCTAGTTCTTTTACCCATTTGGGTTCTTCTAATCCGAATTTTTTAAGAATCTTCAGAGTGTTGTTTTTAACCAATCTCATATACTCTTTTATTCTGCTTTCTTCCACATTTCCTTTAACGTAAAGAACTTGCTTCGATTTGCTCCCCTCTCTGTATATCGTTATTCCTTTGCATCCCAAATGATATGCCGCTATGTAAGCTTGTAAGACGTCTTCTACTGTGGAGAAAGAAGGCATGTTTATGGTCTTGCTTATCGAGTTTGTTATCCAAAGTTGAGCTGATGCTTGAGCTCTGACATGGTCCCACCAGGGGATATCCAAAGCCGTGATGAAAACTCTTCTCATTTCTTCAGGAATCTCTTCTATACCCTGAACACTACCCGCGTTTTCAGCAACCTTTTTCAAAATCTCATCGGAGTACAGACCAACTTGTTTCAACTGTCTTTCGAATTCTATATCGACGTAGTAGAAACTCCCAGCCGTTACCCTCTTCTCGAAAACTAGAGAGAATTGAGGTTCTATACCACTTGAGACGTCAAAAAACATGGATATCGATCCTGTAGGTGGTATTGTTGTTACATCGGCGTTTCTTATCCCGTTTTTCACTATCTCCCGTTGTAGATCTTCCCAGTCTAAGTTCCAGATTTGTGGATGGTAGAAACCCTCTATTGGCATTTCACCTTTTTTGTAGCTAGTCAGATGGTAGTATGGAAAAACTCCCCTTTCTTTCGCCCTTTCTACAGAAGCTTTCATAGCGTAGTAAGTTAGAAATTCGCTAACTCTTTCTATGAATTTAAAACCTTCTTCAGAGCTGTATGGTATTTTTAGTGCAAACATCGCGTCTGCTAACCCCATAAAACCAAGTCCAATTCTCCTAACAGCTTTGCTAGCTTTGTCTATTTTTTCTATCGGATATTTGTTGACGTCTATTATATTGTCTAAGAATCTGTAAGAAATTTCTATGGTTTTTCTATAATCCTCCCAATCGAAGTAGACTTCGTTGTTATTGCCAATTTTTATGAACGAATAAAGATTTATCGATCCTAGGTTGCACGACTCGTATTCGTATAAAGTTTGTTCACCGCAAGGATTGGTCGACCTTATCAACCCTCTGGATTCCTTTTGAACATTCCTTCTGTTTATGTTATCTAAGAATAAAACACCAGGGTCTGCAGTCTTCCAAGCCATTCTAGCTATTTCTTCTAACAAAAACTTAGGATCGACGTATGTCACGACTTTACCGTTTCTTGGATTTATCAAAGCGTATTTCTCACCGTTTTTGTAAGCCTCCCAGAATTTTTCATCCAACATAACAGAGATGTTGAAATTTTCGAATTGACCTTCTTTTTCCTTAGCGTGGATGAACTTCAATATATCGGGATGCCAGCTTTCTAAAATTCCCATGTTCGCACCCCTTCTTTTACCACCTTGCTTTACCACATCAGTCACTACATCCACGATCTTCATAAAACTCACTGGCCCACTTGCCACTCCTGTCGTGCTTGCTACGATATCGCCTTCAGGTCTAAGTTTCGAGTAGTTTATTCCCACCCCTCCACCAGATTTGAAAATTATAGCACATTCTTTTGCAGCGTCCATTATGCTTTCCATGTTGTCGTTTATGTCTACGACGAAACAAGCAGAAAGCTGTCCCAGTCTCGCTCCTGCGTTGAAAAGAGTAGGAGAGTTGGGTAGGAATTTTTTACAAACCATCAAATCGAAATACTCTTTGAAATTTTTGTAGTAACTTTGAAATTCTCCTCTTTCAACCATTTTTAGAAAATCGCTCCAACTAACTTTCATCTTGCCTTGCGAGTTCAACTCATCGTAAAGATTTTTCATTCTCTCGAGATGGTACCTGTTCCAGAAAATCCATCCGTTTTCGGTCTTAAAGCCTAACTTGTTTTCATATTCTTCCGGGTTAAAGTTTTCTTTCTCCCATATTTTTTGGCCACCGTCCTTTTCAAAGACTCTTTTATCGTAAAGTAAATCTGGAATCACAACCAACATCGCAACTCTTTCAAACATTTGCTTCGGTCCCTCTATCAACTTACCCTCCTCGTTCTTCAACAAATATCTGTTCGCCATAAGCCTCAAAGCGTTAATCGAGAACTTTTTTGCAACTTCCTCTTCGTAAAATCCTTGCAATATCGCAATCTTCTCGTTTCTTATTTCTTCCTTCTTCTTTCTGTAAGTAATGTAAGCCTTGGCAGTCTTGTAATGACCGTTTTCAACTAGAACTTTTTCGACCAGATCTTGCACTTGCTCCACATGTGGTATTTCTCCTGGTTTCAAGCTTCTTTCTAGAATCTCAACTACCTTATCAGCGAGTTTATAAGAAAGTTCTTTGTCAGTTCCACCCACGGATTGGGCTGCTTTCCAAATGGCTTCAGCGATTTTTGTTTTGTCGAAAGGGACAATCCTCCCATCTCTCTTCCTTATTTTTTCAATCATTACACCACCAAAAAAAGTATTCAAATTTTTTCACTTATTTTAAATGCTTTTATTTTCTTGCTTCTATAGATTCGGATAGATAACTACCTTAGAATGAGGTCAGAGTTTTTTCTTTTGTAAAAATTTTGAATTTTTTCCCACCGTTTTTACCCGGTTTATCTTTATGGTTTTTTGATTCGTTCGATTTAATTTTGTTTGTTCTCGAGAAAAGTTTTGCTGGCTTTAAAAAATCTCCTTAGCGGGCCGCCTACATTAAAGATTTAGACGTTTTTAGTTGATTTAAGACCGGTTTTTGCGCGAATTTTTCGATTGGCTAAGGTTTTTGGTATACGGCATGCAACGGGTAAAACTCAAAGTAGCTTTTTTCATCGAACCAGGCGCATTTAAAATCTTTTACAGCCAACTTTGTTCTGCTCGCTAAAGCTAGGGCGTAGACGGTTAGCTGGTTTACCGCGTTTACCTTTTCCGCGCATGGTTTGTAGTCTAAAATGTGAACTAACCCATTTCTGATTTGGAGAATGTCTATATGTCCAGTTATAGGGGTCCTGTAGTTTTCAAAGTCGAAAACGAAGTTTTTATCTTTAAAGTATTTTATATCGTCTTTCGTCAGATACACGGGAACCTCACATGCGACCGTTACAGAGTCGTTCGTTATCATAAAATTTTGAACGACTTGATGCCTTTCTTTGTTCTTTTTTACCAACATTAAAGCTAATTCTGTGAGTTTGTTGGCGAGGTTTTGCTTTCTCAACTTTTCTATGTCTAAGAGTTTTGCTTTGATTGAACTAGCTCTTTTGTTTAGCTCTTCGTCCTCTATCGTAAAAATGTGGTGAGGGAAGTCCTCTGATTGGACGAAATCTAAGTATTCTCTTAGAGATTCGAATTTTTCCTTCGGTAGCTCGTCTTTTCTTATTTCTAATTTTGGTTTGTGGAGCAAGAAGTTGTAGACCTGCCCGTGGTTTAGTTTCTTAGAGATTATCATGTTTTTATCGATTTTCAAAGCTTGTTTTCTTATCTTTAAGAATGTGCAAATTTCTTTTAAATCTTTCAACCATTTTCTCAAAGTTTGTTCAGGTAGTTTTGTTTTGTAACTGATCGATATCCTTTTAATGACTTCTTTTGCTGGATAGCCTAGGTTGTATAGGGATACGGCTTTGAGTATTATTCTTTTGTCGTAGTGTTTGCTCTTTATTCTTTTTTCTGTGAAAAATTTTCCACAGTTTTTACAAAAATAAATTTGAACTTTTTCGCCAGATTTTAGTTTTCTTTTTCCATGTTTTTCCGTTGAAGTTGAATTGCAGTGCGGGCATTCTGTAGGTGTTTGTGGGTGTTGTGGTTTGTTCGTTTGGTTCATAAATTTTTTACCAAACGAGTTTTATATTTCTACCCAACGAGTTTTGGATATAAAAGACGTTTGGTGGCAAACGAGTTT
>JANXEV010000005.1 GCA_025057985.1 Candidatus Aenigmatarchaeota archaeon | reverse complement strand
ACTCTCTAGTTCTCCTTAAACTCGGATGGCTCTCAAGTAGCTCGGAAAAATTTTATCCGAGGGCTTCCATACTCTCTAGTTCTCCTTAAACCGAGAAATTCTACCCCTTCAGTGACAAAATGCCGAGTATTGTTAAACTTCCATACTCTCTAGTTCTCCTTAAACCCATATTATAATTGGTTTTTTAATAAAAAAATCCTTCGTTTAGAAAACTATGTTTCAAAATTTTGGTGGGTATAAATACTTTATCGATAAAATATTTATACCTTACTCAACATTCGAATTTTTTTCGAAAATTCGAATAAAAGTATTTAAATAATTTTGTTAATTAAAAAAATGGAGCAAAGTTATTTAGAACTTTTAATTTCTTCACTTTTGCATGATATAGGAAAATATTATAAATTCGAAACCAATTCTAACCACGTTAGAAATTCTGAGGAGTTTTGTGAGTTTCTAATAGAAAAACTAAAGAAAAATGAAAAATTAAAAGATAGTATAGATTTTGACAAGATTAAAAATTTAGTGAAAATGCACCATTCGGAAATTAATGAAACTACAAAATATTCTCAGTTATTAATGCTTCTTAAAGAGTGTGATGCCGATTCTGCCTCTGAAAGGGGAGTAAAAGATATAGAAGAAGAAAAGAAAAAAAGGACAGAAACACCGATGATAGCACCGATTAATTATGTTTCAAAGGAGGAAAAAAACATATATTTTAAACCTGCAAGGCTCTCGGAAATTATAGAAACTTTAGATAGCATTAAATCCGATGAAAATAGAATATTATCCGAACACGTAGTAACTACCAAAACTCCAGATCCGGAAAGTTTGTCTAATTTTTATTCGAAAGAAAAATGGAGAGAATTAGAAGATTTGGCAATTAAAGTTTGTCGTGCTAAAGATGTAGAAGTTTTCGTTAATAATCTCCAGCTGATACTTCTCGACTTTCTTAAATTTATACCCTCTTCAGTTAAAACGACAGAAGGGATTTCTGTTTCACTTTATGATCATTTAAAGCTAACTGCTTGTCTATCTTCTACTAGGGTATTGTCAGGCGAACGTAAAGCTACTATAATTTCCCTAGATATCGGTGGAATTCAGAAATTTATAAGTAGGGCATATAACTATGAGAAGGCGAGAGAAAATGCTACTAAGAGAATTAGAGGTAGGAGTTTTATTATAAGCTTGCTTTTGAAGATAATTTCTCTTTACATAATAGACAAATTGAAACTCTCCACTGCAAACGAAATATTTTGTTCAGCTGGAAATATTATTATACTCTCCAAACCTGTGTCCAAAGAAAAAATGATGGAAATAAAGAAAGAGTTGGAAGAATTCTTTTTAAAAACTTTCAATGGCGACTTGACAGTAAGTGTTGTTTTTATGGACGAAAACATCGAGGAAATTGTGAAAAACTTTGGTGGTGTTATTGATAGAGTTTCAAATGAGTTAAAGAAAGAAAAAGCAAGAAAGTTTTCCACAATCCTCGATAAACTTGCTAATGTGAATGAAAATAGTAAGGGTGTTAAACTTTGTGAGGTTTGTGGTAATGTTTTAGAAGATAAAAGTTCTGATATATGTGAAAATTGTAGATGGTTAGAAGAATTGGGAGAAAAATTAGTTAAGAACGATGGTATAGGTATATTTGATAAAAAACACCAATCTGAAGGTTATGAGTTTAAAATTGGTAATATTTCTTATATAGTTAGACCCATGAAAATAAATGAAGTTTTTAAAAGTAGCCCACGTTTCTTTCTTTTCTATTTTGTCCATCTATCAAAAATTTTAAATAGTGATCTTCTACATATTACTAATTTACTACCTTTATTCGAATATGCATATGTTCCTTTTGTTTCTAAAGATGGTCAATTTGAAAGTTTAAAAATATGGGTGATCGAAAAAGAGAAAAGTGAAGATAAAGATAGCGGCGTTAGAGAAAGCATTTTAAATGACGTAGAAATTGTTGAGTTAGACGGGTTCAAAACCGATTTTACTAAATTATGTGTGGGTTATTTCGACCTTGATAATGTTGGTAGTTTGTTTGGTGGAAGGAAATTTAAAGTTATAAGAAAAGATGGAGAAAGAATTATAGAAGTCGAAGAAATTTTTACGGAAAGAAGTTTAAGTAGGTGGACCAGTATGAGTTTTTATATAAGTTTCTTTTTTAGTCTGATAAATTACTACTTAGCCAAGAGAAGAAATATATATGTAATTTTTAGTGGGGGAGATGATATTAAGTTCTTTGGTAGCCCTTATGAGGTTTTTAAATTCTTCATAGATTTTTGTAGAGAATTTTCCTACTATTTTGGTGAAAGATTAAGTTTCTCGGGAGGTATTTTGATTAACGAAAGTAAGATACCAGTTTTGAGTTTAATCAGAAATGTCGAAGATTTGGAAAAAGAAGCTAAGAAAAAACTTAAAGGGACAGTTTTATTATTATCTAAAGACTACTATATACCTTATTTCTATTACGATAGGCTTGGAGGAATATTTGAATATCTTTTCAAAATTTACAAGGAGAATAAAATTTCAAAATCAGCATTGTTTAGAATCTTTGAAATTTCTTCTTCTCATATACAAGTTGCCAACGACGCGATCAAAAAACCAATTTACATAGGTTTTTCTAAAATAATTTATACACTTAAAAGGAATTGGAAATTTAAAGAAGAGTACGATGCATCTGAGATAGACGAGTTTCTTAACAAAAATATAACAAGTTTAGTTACATCTTATAAGGATACACGTCTGATGGCTATAAATTTGTTCGTTCCTGTTTTTTCTTTCTTTTATCAAACAATTCGTGAAAAGGAGGTAGGTTAAATGATAGATGGTCGGAGTTCAATGCAACAAAATAAAAGAATTGATGTACAACAAAATAAAAGAACTGGCGCACAAGAAACGCCAGTTATAGGAGTTTTGGAAAATTTAAAAGAAGAAGATATAAAAGACGTTCTTTTAGACGTTCTTTTAAATGGAAACTTTGAGAAAATTTATACTCTTCTTTTTGCAAAAAATAATGAAAAAGGGAATATAGAAGGTGTCACACAAAGTCAGGTAAGAAAGTTTTTAGAGAAAGGTGTCACACAAAGTCAGGTAAGAAAGTTTTTAGAGATTATAAAAGATATAAAGAATGAGAAGGACGAAAAAATTATAGTAAATAAAATAATTAAAGCGCTGGTTATACTAGAGTATCAAAACAAAAGAGACATCGAGGGTATAAGAAACATATATCCACTTTATAAAAAAATTTTTGAAGTAGCGTTAGAACTAATAAAACCTAAAGAGAATAAAAATCAGACCCCTATAATAACAAAAGATACAAAAGATCAAGTTTTCGAAATAACGAAGAATTTGTACAATTTGATAGAAATGTTAGTTGTATTCTTTTACAAATGAGAAGGTAAAGGGAGGCGATGAGAATGAATCCTGAAGATAAGAACAATATGAATCCTAAAGAGAAGAACAATATAAAAGAGTTCAAAATAGAAATAACAGTCCTAACCGGTTTAAGGATAGGTGGAGAAAAAGAAACCTTCGAGATAGCAGGTCTAGATAATCCAGTCCTTAAAGCAGTTTTTGAAAATAACAAAAAAATTCCAATAATACCAGGTAGTTCATTAAAAGGTAAAATGAGATGTATGTTAGAAAAAAAATATGGACAAGATGATAAAATAATAAATAGAATAAATAGATTGTTTGGTAAGGAGGAACCAGGCCGTTTGATATTTTCAGATTTACTACCAACTCAAGAAACTTTAAAGAACTGGGAAGAGTTAGAAAGAAGGGGCTACACATATAACTTGGGAACAGAAATTAAACCAGAAAATACTATAGATAGAGTAAGTGGTAGGGCGACTCCAAGAATGATGGAGAGAATAGTCATGGGTAGTAAGTTTGCAGGAGTGATTACTTATTTGGTACCAGAGAATCAGGAAGAAGAAGAAGAAGACATAGAGATTTTGAGAGAGGGTTTAAAATTAGTCGCTAAAACCTATCTAGGTGGCTGCGGTTCCAGAGGCTATGGTAGAGTAGAAATTAGCATAAAAATAAATGGGAATGAAGAAAAATTCAAACCAGAACACTTGTAAGTAGTATAAAGAAAGATTAGTCAAGTTAGAGTAAAGGATGAGTTTCATGAACTACTTAGAAATTAAATTAAAGTCGGGTTTGGGTACAGGAAATCTTTATTTAGGAGTAGAAATGGAACAACTAGACTCACTCAGGTTCACCTCTTATCTCATTTATTTGTTAAGTAAATGCCTACCTAATTCTGACTTTGAGGAGTTGAAAAGAAATTTGAGAGACAATCTAACTTACATCGGCATTACTTCACCGTTTTTCGAATCAAATAATAATTTTTATTTACCAGCGAACTATGGTACATACACTTTTTTTGAAGAAGATTTTGATAGGAAAAAAATGAAAAAGTTTGTAAAATTCAATATTAGATCCGATTCAAAAGATAAGTTTGATTTAAGTGATGGTTTAGAAAGTTACGAAATTCTTAGCTATAGAATAAAAAATGAAGTACGTGGAGAAGGTAAAGCGAGGAACGTTTATACTATTTCTACCTATCTTGTGAAAGAGTTTAAATTCTTAATATTTTCCAACTGGGGTAAGTGGGATTTAATAAAATCGACTATTTTTAAGGAGGGTTCGATTCACTTTATAGGTAAGAGGATAAGTATAGGTTTCGGTAGACTAAAAATCGAACACGATAACAAGTTTAAAATTAACGATATAATAGTAGATGGAAAAATAGAAAAGGGTTATTATTACATTTTTAACCGAATACCTATAAACGAGACAATATTAAAAATGATAGATGTTAGTAAATCTCACTATGAAATTGTAAAGATTTTTGGCTACTTACCAAAGAAAGATTCAGATTTGGTCGGAAGAGTTTTATACTGTTTTAAGGAAGGCTCGATTCTATACTTTAATGATTCTGAGTTGAAGAATTTGATTTACAATATGAGTTCGTCTGTTCACAAAAAAGACTACTTTGTGCCGGTAAGACCAGTTTTGATTAAAATAAAATGGGAGGAGGATAGAAATGTATGATTTTAAAGTTAAACTTGAGACCATAACACCAGTACATATAAGTTCTGGAAATAGATATTTCTTCTATTTAGTTAAAAATGGTTCAAGGCTTAATGAAGATGATGTTTTGAGTAAGTTTATAGAAGAAAAAAACATAATAGAAAAAATATATCATCAAAACTTGCGTATTAAAGAATTAACTCAAGTTTTTGATGAAGAATTAATAGATTTTATAAAAAAGAGAAATGACTTAGAAGTTATGTATAAAATAGAGAGTTATCCTACAAATTTAGAGCCCAATAAAACCGTAGAGGAGATTTTTAAATCGAATGGTATACCGATCATACCCGGGAGCACTTTGAAAGGTTTGTTTCTAACTTCATGGATTTTCGATAAGTTAAAAAAAGCGCAAGGAATTGAAAAGAATAAAATAAAGAAATTTTTAAAAAATTCATATAAAATTTTCAGATCTCCTACATTTCCGAATAAATTAAGAGAGAAGATAAATATACCTAATTTTGTTGTTTCCGACTGTTTACCAGATTCCGAAAACTCGTATAAGATAAAGATTAAATTTGTTAGAATAGGTACTAGAAAATTAGCGATCGAAGTGTTAGATGAATTTGTAGGAACTTTTTCAGTTGGCGTAAATAATGACATAGATAAAAATGAGTTAAAAAAAGAGTTGAAGGATGCATGTAGTACGTTTTTTAGTAATTATTGCAAAAAAATCGAAAAAATAGCTAGCGAAGGAATTGCTCAAGATTTAAATAAAATTAAAGAAAATCTTAAAGAGAATGAAGTTTTAGTTTTAATAGGGAGATATTGTGGTTTTTACAGCAAAACTCTGTATTCAATTTTAAAAGAGCTTAATGTATGTAAAATGAAAAATGTAAGAGAGCCAAGAAGTATAAGGTTAATAACTTCTGACGACGAACAAAAAGTTATACCCGGACTGACGAAGTTGACGTTTTTATGAGAATTATATTAAGTTTTAGTCCTATAGAAGAACCACCGACAATTTCCTACTTCAACGACAAATTTATGATTCAAGGTTTCATCTATTCGATGTTCTTGAAATCTGATAAATTGAAGGAATTGCACGATAAGAAGGGTTTCAAATATTTTTGTTTTAGTGACGTTTTTTTCAAAAACAATTTTTATTACTTGCTTATTTCTTCACCTGATGTAATTTTAATCGAAGAGATGAAAAATGTTTTGAACAAGATACAATATTTTTATCTGGGAAATAAACTTTTTAAAAAAGAAGGAGTGAAGGTCAAAGATTTTAAAATTGGAAAAAAAGTGAGTTGGCAAACAGGAAGTCCAGTGATTGTTTTTTATGAAAATAAACCTTTTTCGTTTTTAAAAGATAAAGATTTGGTCGGTTTTTTCGAGAGAATTAAAGAAAACTCGATTAAAAAATATAAGGCTTTCTATAATGAGGAAATAAAGATAGATGAAATTTTTACTAAAGTTATTTTTAACAAAAGCGTTTCAATCCCTTTAGAAAAAAGAGGCAAGAGATTTTTAATCTTTGGTTCTACTTGGAAACTCCTGGAAAAAGATTATGTGGCGAAGGAAGAGAGAAAATTTTACAAGTTTTTATTAGATTGTGGGTTGGGTGAAAAAAATAGTTTGGGTTTTGGTTTCGTTAACCCTATAAAAGAGGAAGCAATAAAAAAATAAACTTTTTATAAAGATTTGTTTCTTAACGTGATATAAAGACTTAAAAAGTTTGCCTATCTACCGACAATTCATTTATAAATACTATCATAGAAATATAAATCTATGGCTAAGAGAACGGGTCCAACAAATCCAGAATTGAAAAATCTAATCGAGAGTTTAAAGTCTAAATGGTTGGAAACTAAAAGTGCCATTTGGAAAGATTTGGCTGAGAGGTTGTCAAAGCCTACGAGAAGGAGAATAGAAGTTAATATCGGTAAAATAAACAGGTACGCGAAAGAAGGAGAAACAGTAGTCGTTCCGGGTGTTGTATTGGGAACTGGAGATTTGAATAAAAAAGTTACAATCGCAGCTTGGAGATTTTCAACAGCAGCGAGAAAGAAAATCGAAGAAAGCGGCTCAAGACCAATTTCCATCGAAGAACTTATGAAAGAGAACCCAAAAGGATCTAACGTGAGGATAATGGCATAAAGGGTGTGGAAAATGAAGATATACGACGCGACAAATCAAATTGCAGGGAGACTTGCAACAAGAGTCGCAAAAGATATATTGAGTGGTGAGAAGGTCGTCATCGTGAATGCAGAAAAAGCTGTTTTGTCCGGAAAAGAAAAGACAAAATATGAAGAATACAAACAAAAGATAGATAGAGGAGATGTCAAAAAAGGACCTTTTTATCCGAAATATCCTGATGCTATTTTGAGGAGAATTATTAGAGGAATGATACCTTGGCATAAGCCAAAAGGTAGACAAGCCTATAAAAGGGTTAAAGTTTTCATTGGTGAACCGGATGAATTTAAGGACAAAGAAAAAATAAAACTTGAAGACGCAGACGTGTCAAAATTGAAATATGATTACATAACTTTGGAAAAATTGAGTTTAATGTTGGGGGCGAAGAAAAGATGGTAAAAAAAGATAAAATTGTGTTAGAGACAGGAAAAAGAAGGCTTGCGGTCGCTAGAGCAACGATTAGAGCAGGTAATGGCAAAATTTATATAAACTCCAAACCCTTAGAGTTGTGGGGCACGGATGTTTTAAGAATGTGGATAAGAGAACCCTTGATTTTGGCTGGAGATGCAGTTAAGAATGTTGACATAAATGTTAATGTTAAAGGTGGTGGAATAGTAGGTCAGGCTGAGGCGATAAGGCAAGCGATCGCAAAGGGATTAGTAAGTTATTTCAAGGATAAGAAATTGAAGAACAAGTTTATCGAGTACGACAGAAATCTTCTTGTCTACGATCCAAGAAGAAACGAACCACATCACTCTAGCGGAAAAGGTGCGAGTAAAAGGGGAAGTAGAAGACATAAACAAAGGAGCAAGAGATAGACTTTCTAATATAAAAACATTTGAAGTAATATTTCAATGAGATTTAAGTTGTTTGGTGTAGATTGTTTTGAAAAAGATGAAGCAAATGTAATAGTTTTAGGTTTGGACTATACTAAGGATTCGAAGAAAGTTCTTAAAAATTTAAGAAAGTGGAGTACTTTTACCGAACCTTTTGATTTGTTAGAAAAGAAAAATTTACTGGAAAACGTAAGGATTCATGACATCGGAGATGTTAGGTTGGAAGAAATTGAAGAAGTGGTAGGAGTAGTAAAGGAAATAAGAGATACTGGAAAAGTTCCCCTAATCATTTCAAGAGGCCATCTACCTACACTTTTTATTTCACGAGTTTTTAAAGAGGAAAAACTTTTGGTTTTCGATGCACACGCAGATTGTAAAGATAGATACATGGATGAAATTATCAAATTAGATTCTTGTAGGGATAGAGAAAAGTTTAATGGAGCTACTTGGCTGAGAAGGTTGATGGAAGGAAGTAGAAAAGAAGTTTTGGTTATGGGAGTCAGATCTTTAGATCAGGATGAGTTGTCGTTTTTGAGAGAAAAAGAAATCAAGTTTATATCTTCGTTTGAAATTAAAAACGATAGAGTGTTCGAGACTTTAAAAGAATTCAGTAAAAGGTCAAGAATTTATGTTAGTTTAGATGTCGATGTTTTTGATCCTTCGATATGTCCTTCTGTAGACTATCCCGAACCTGAAGGAATTTTGATGGAAGATTTTAGGAGAATCGTTAGAAACTTAGAAGGAGAGATCGTTGGATTAGATGTATGTTGTTTTAATGCGGCGAAAGAAGATCGTTTAACAGGGTTTACCGTTTCTAAGGCACTGAGTTTGCTTCTTTCTCGTTTAAAAAACTTTTATCAGTAATAATAAACCAACTCGGCCAATATAGCTTTGCTCCCCACCTCTAGCAATTTTACTCTATCATCATAAATTTTCTCTAGTCCATAAATTTTAAGTTCCCCCCTTTCCATAAGGTATGCACCATTTTCCCTAGCGTACATTTCAACCGCTTTCTTTATCTCTTCTTCATTAATCGGAACATGAGAATGAATATTACTGATAATAGCAAGTGCAGGTTTATCAGATTCATCATATCCATTAACAACAGTAAATCTACCGACTATTTTACCATTCGATTTTATAACCCCAAAGAATACATTCTCGCTTTTTATATAATCTTCCGTGTATTTAAAATTACCTCCACCTGGAGATAAACAGGATTTAACTTCTTGTAAAGCTTTCATTTGTGTTTTGAGATCACTCGGATTCAAATAAACTTCTAAAGACATATATTTCTTGGTTAAATTTTGAAATCTACTCAAATTCGGTAAAACTTCACCTTTAACATATTTCTTCATCCCCTCATCCTTCTCCCAATCTTTCTTTCTATTTATCAACGACATCATTTCTCTCGCTACATCGTGAACATAAGGTAAAGTCTTGTTATTTTCGTCTATCTCCAATTCCCACCCGTCAATCCTTTTCAACTTCTCATTATAATTCTTCAACTCCTTAAGTATTTCCTCATAATTGAAATCTTTATCACCCACTTCTATTTTATAAGACCTACCTAAATCAGTGAACTTCTTAAATTTCTCCCCTTTCAATACGCCAATTCCAACTTTTGAATTAACTTTAAACCAGGGCAAAAACTCCTTAATCAAATCTAAGTCTTCTACCCCATATTTATTATTTAAGAATTTTTTCAGATTCTCTTCCACAATTTTATAAGCTTCCTGTAAACTCTTCCCATCGACATTTACTTCTACTTTAAAATTATAACACAAATCTAAAATCTCAGCAAGATTTACCAATCTTTTTATCTGTTTTTTACCTATATTCTCTTCTATTTTTATCTTTTCCAAAGTTTCTTTGATTTTATCAAGGTTAGAATCACCTATTTTATCTAAATATATATTTCTAATTTTAGCAAGACTGTTTATATCTTCTTCTTTTAAGAAGTATCCTAGTAAGGTTTTATAAAGATTTTCACCGAAAATATGATAAATTTCTGGAAGTGTATCAAAAAGTTTGAGGGCAAAGTTTTTATTTCTCGGGCTGTAATCCTTCAAGTTATCTATCGTGTATTTTAGGATTTCATTGTCATAATCTTTTTTACTTCTATCTTTCCAAAAATATAAGAATTTCTCTAAAACTTCCATAACCTCTTCTTTTTCTTTACCATATTTTTCGACCAATCTTTCAGCCAAATTAATATAATCGATTAAAATATCTTTGCACGAAGTTCTAGTAGATAAATCTACCACATAACTTAATAATTTTCTTAAATCTTCACCTGGCCAAAAATTTGACTCACCAAGCTCTTTAATCTTTCCTACTGTTTCACTATCCTTTAAAACACTAATCCCATGTATTATATCATTCACGTTTTTAATACGACGAAATAAACTAACAATACAACCAAATAATTTATTTTCATAAATCTCACCCAACTCAAGCAGCTCTTTTACCAACTTTTTATCCCCAGTATAAGCAGCTATTTTAGTTACTTTATCTAACCAAGTTGCTGGACCTAAATTTTTAATCTTTTTTGCTATTTTCCTATCATTTAAAACACTAATCCCAGGTCCTATATCAAAATCAATCTCCTTATTGAGAAGCCAATGTAAACCTCCATAAATTACCTCAATCATTTCCCTATTTTCTAATTTAGAAAATAGGTCGATCAGCTCAATCACTTTCCTTTTATTTTTAGTATAGCTTGATAATATAGCAATGTTTTTTATAGCTTCTGGTAGAAGACGTTCTTTCGATTCTGCAAACTTTCTTATCACTTCATCCTCACACAAGATGTTTATCGTCGATTTTACATATAAACCTCTAAAAGAACTGAGCCCAGAAACAATATAACCACTAACATCTTCACACTTATGTTTACTATATTTTAAAATAAGATCGACAGCACTACTTATAATATCTTTATTCTCAATATTCTCCATCAATTTCAACAAATATCTTATACCCCTAATCATGTTTTTTTCATACAATTCTGAGACTTTTTCAAAAACCCTTTCGTCGTTTAATTTCCAAAGAGTCTTTTCTTTTTTAGATTCGTCAACATCACTAAGAACTAAATACTCTTTTAACTCAGGTATAATCTCCTTTGTTTTATTTTCACCATAATTTTTGATAAGTTTGTCGAGGAATTGTAAAATCGGCGGCAGGAGATTTGGATTTATTAGATTCAACTCGTGCTCTAAGGCGTATTTAATAGATTCAGCAGTTTTAGAAACTTGTTCACATTCTTCTAAGTTTTTAGTAGGTTCAACCTTTTGTGTTTCATGAGCTTTATTAATTTTTATTTTATCTACAATTTCCTTTATTTTATCTACAAACCCAGTGTTGACTGGGTAAAACTCCATTTCAAATAATTTTTTTAACAATTTACCCCTAGGCATAATTAAATATTAACTTCCCTATTTATAAATTTATCACTACCAGGTAGATAATGCATTGGATTCACTTATTCCTACCACAAAATTTTGATTCCCCTGATCATTAAAATTGAGGTTTAGTTAAAATTGACTTCTTTTACCATGGCAGCTCCAGAGCTAGAATTTTTGTCTCCCCTTCCTCTAAAGTACATCCATAAAGTCTGTCAGCGTGTTTTAAAGTGATGTCATTGTGAGAGATTATTATAAATTGAGTTTCTCTCGACGCTTGTTTTAACCATTGCGCAACTTTAAGTGTATTCTCTTTATCCAAAGCAGCATCTATTTCATCTAACAGGTAAAATTCCGAAGGAGAAAATCTTTGTAGTGCAAACAAAAAGGCTATGGCTGTTAAAGTTTTTTCTCCACCGGACAAAGCATCGATGTTTATCATTTTCTTTTGTGGGAAACAAGCTTCTATGATAAGGCCAGAATTCAAATCGTTTTCGTCTTCTAACCTAAGAAATCCAGTACCACCAGTCACTTCCTTAAATATTTTACTAAATTCTTCACTTACCTTATTTAGGGTCGAAAAGAATACCTCTCTTTTTTTGTTTTCTATCTCTTCAAGCATTCTTAACACCGCTTTCTTTTCCTCCAAAATTTTCTCATATTTACTCTTCAATTCTTCAAACTCTTTTTTAAAGTTTTCATACTCTTCTATAGCCCTAAAATTTATCGTTCCTATTTTTTGTATTTCTTGCTCGACTTCTTTGATTCTTTTCTCTATCTCATTTAAGTCCAAGTTTAAAATTTCTACACCTTCAAATCTTCCCGCTTCTTTCCTCACAGTTTCTAACTCAGTTTCGATCTTGGCTTTTTCTATAGCATATTTGTTCATCTCCATCTCTAAACTAATTCTCCTATCTTGCAATTTTCTCCTCGCTTCTCTCAATTTTTCGATTTCCTTTTCTGACGATATTCTGTTTTTTTCCAAGTCCACTATCTTTTTGCTCTCCTCAGAAATCGATATTTCTTTTAACTTTTTCTCTAACTCCATTTCCTCTTTTTTTAACTCTTCGATTTCTCTCAGGTAATTCATCTTCATCTCTCTATATTTCTCTATATCTTCTCTCTCGGTCGAAACTTGCCTTTCTTTAACCAAATGACCACCTGTCATCGCTCCACTTCTTTCTACTAAATCACCATCAAGGGTAACCATCCTAACATTACCAATTCCTATTTCTTTAGCTGTCTCTATAGAGTCTATAACTAAAGTGTTGCCGAATACAAACTCTATCGCTGGCTGAAATTTTCTATCATAGTCTATCAGTTTACTTGCTATTCCGATAACACCATCTTTGTTTAAAATTTCTTTTTCTTTAAATTCCTGATACTTGATTTTCGTTAAAGGTATAAAAGTTGCCCTACCAATTTTTTCCCTTTTCAAAAAATTTATACAAGCGATTGCTACATCTTCATCTTCGACGACGATATCGTAAAGATGGTTGGCAGCAGCCACCTCTATTGCGATTTTGTATTCAGGATTAACTTTAATTAAATCAGCTATCGTACCGTAAACACCTTTCATTTTTAAGTTTAAAATTTCTCTCACAGGTTTTGACATTTCTTTAGAAAATTCTTCTTTTTTCGCTTCCAAAATTTCTAATCTATGAATTAAATTATCCAACCTTTCTATTTCTTTTTTCGCTATATCCAACCTTTCTTTTATTAAAATCAACTTTGTTCTTATTTTACTGGCCTCATCTTCAACCTTAACTTTTTTCGAGAATTCAATGATGTTCTTTATTATTTCTTTCAACGAATTCTCAATTTCATTTAGTTTTTCTTCCTTTTCTCTTAACTCCTTCTCACACTCTTCTATCTTATTTTTCAATTCCTCTATCTTTTGTAAGTTCTGATTCAATTTTTCTGAAAGTATGGCTTCCTTTTTTTTCCAGTAAGAAGCTTGCAATGTAGTTAAATCTTTCTGAAGTTGTTGATACCTCTCAACTAATTTTTTTTCTTCCTCTAACTTTTTAAACAGTTCATATTTTTGTGTGACTATGATTTCTATCTCTCTCAATCTTCTGTCTACTTCGTCCAAATCTCTTAAAGCTTTCTCCTTTTTATCATTATACTCCGCGATGCCAGCAATTTCGTCAATAATCTCTCTTCTTTCTTGAGGTGACATTTCTATCACTCTAGTAACGTCTCCCTGTTGTATTATATTGTAACCGTCTGGCCTGATTTTAATCAAAGAGAGAACTTCTAATATTTTCTCTCTTGTAGTGTTCTTACCGTTTAATTTATAGACAGTATATCCGTTTCTATTAACTTTTCTGGTTATCGAAATTTCTTTTTCTTCAAAGGGAAAAATTTTTTGACTGTTGTCTAGGTATAGAGTTACAGCAGCATACTCGGCTGGTTTTTTTGTTTCTGTACCTCTAAATATAAGTTCAGTAAGTTTATCGGCACGCATACTCT
Source organism: Candidatus Aenigmatarchaeota archaeon (assembly GCA_025057985.1). GTDB lineage: Archaea > Aenigmatarchaeota > Aenigmatarchaeia > CG10238-14 > SpSt-28 > SpSt-28. The sequence goes on along the minus strand of JANXEV010000005.1, from coordinate 33,930 downwards.
TAGCAGATATTCTTCCTAAAACAAAAGAAATAGCATCGATTATATTTGATTTTCCACTTCCGTTAGGGCCGGTTACGATGTTCAGATTTGGAGAAAAAGGTATAGAAATTTTTTTGTTAAAACTTTTAAACCCCTGTAGAGTTATCCTTGTTATATAAGTTTTCATAATAATCTTAGCTTTTCAAGCTTATAGATTTAAACATTAGAAAAAATAAATATAATGCCAATTTGTGAAGACGAAGTTGAAAGAATAAAGAAAGATTTCTTGGAAACTCGTTCAAAAATTTTAGAGTTTTTATATCAAAATCAAGGTAGATACTACTCTTCTAGAGAGATCGCTGAAAGATTAAACATCAGAGAATCATTCGCAAAAAAAGTCTTAACAGAACTCACTTTTGTTTATCTTCCATCTATTGATAAGATAGAGATAGATGTTGTAGAAAAAAACGGAGAAACTTTCTACGGGATTAAAGTGATTGATAAAGTTTTAAAACTCTATGAAAAATGATAGTATGGCAAACGGAGAAGTAAAATTGAGAGTAGGAGAATTAACTTCTAAGGAGGAGGCCGGTAGAGGAATAGCTAGGATAGATAGCGAAGTTATGAAAAAGATTGGTGTTAGAGAAGGAGAAATAATAGAATTAGAGGGCACAAGAAAAACCGGGGCGATAGTCAGAAGAGCATACCCAGCTGATATAGGTTTGAACATAATAAGAATAGATGGAATTACTAGAAAAAACGCTGGTGTTGGTGTAGGAGAAAGTGTTATCGTGAGAAAAGCGAATGTTGTTGAGGCAAAAAAAGTTGTTTTAGCGCCAGCAGATCCAGGAATGGTTTTACATTTTTCTCCTGAAGGAACAAAACAAAATTTGTTCGGCAGACCTGTTACTAAAGGTGACATAATAGTACCTTCACCTGCATACAGAAGAAAAACGAATACATTCTTCGAAGAGTTTTTCGGTCCAGATCTAGAAGAACTTTTCTTTAATCCATTTCCTTCAGAAACAAGATTGATAGTCGTTAACACAGACCCGCCCGGCAGAATTGTTTATATAGGTGAAGCCACTGAGGTAGAAGTCCTAAAAAAGATGCCAGAATCTTTAAGGACTGAAACGAAGGTACCAGTCGTAACCTATGAAGATATAGGTGGAATGAAGCCTGTGGTAGAAAAAGTCAGAGAGATGATAGAGTTACCTTTAAGGTATCCGGAAATATTTGAAAGACTTGGTATAGAACCTCCAAAAGGGGTTCTTTTATACGGGCCACCGGGAACAGGAAAAACTCTTCTGGCAAAAGCAGTAGCAAACGAAAGCGGTGCTTATTTCATTTCTGTAAATGGTCCTGAGTTTTTGTCCAAATTTTACGGAGAATCGGAAAACAATCTTAGGAAAATATTCGAAGAAGCGGAAAAAAACGCCCCCGCTATAATATTTTTCGACGAAATCGATGCTATCGCTCCAAAAAGAGAGGAAGTAACTGGAGAAGTTGAAAGAAGGATAGTTTCCACACTTTTAACTTTGATGGATGGGTTGAAAAGTAGGGGAAAGGTAATCGTTATAGCTGCGACCAATAGACCAGATGATATAGATCCTGCTTTGAGGAGGCCAGGAAGATTTGATAGAGAAATTGAAGTTCCAGTCCCAGATAGAAATGGTAGGTTAGAAATTCTAAAAATTCACACAAGAAGTATGCCACTCGCTAAAGATGTAAATTTACAAGAAATTGCCGACAAAACTCATGGTTATGTAGGTGCAGATCTAATGGCTTTATGTAAAGAAGCAGCGATGAGTGCTTTGAGAAGGGTTTTACCAGAAATTAGAGAAAATTTAAAAGAAGGACAAGAACTACCTAAGGAGATTTTAGAAAAACTTATCGTTACTAAGGAAGACTTTGAAAACGCACTGAGAATAGTCGAACCTTCTGCTATGAGAGAAGTCTTGATAGAAGTTCCAAAAGTTAGATGGGATGATATAGGAGATTTAGAAGAAGCCAAACGAGTTTTAAGAGAGATGGTTGAATGGCCTTTGAAATACAGAGAGTCTTTTGAAAGAATGGGTATAGAACCTCCGAGAGGCATACTTTTATACGGACCACCGGGAACAGGAAAAACTCTTCTGGCAAAAGCAGTAGCAAACGAAAGCGGAGTTAATTTTATAGCTATAAAAGGACCTGAACTTTTGAGTAAATGGTTTGGTGAGTCTGAAAAGAGAATAAGAGAATTATTTAGAAAAGCAAAACAGGTCGCACCGTGTATAATATTTTTCGATGAGATTGATGCTTTAGCTCCGAGAAGGGGTATAGGTATGCATGAAGCGACGGAAAGAATAGTTTCACAACTCTTAACAGAAATATCCGGTATAGAAGATATAAAAAACGTAGTTATTATAGCCGCTACGAACAGACCGGATTTAGTTGACCCAGCTCTTTTGAGACCTGGAAGAATAGAAAAACTGGTTTTCGTACCACCTCCAGACGAAAAAGGTAGGTTGGAAATTCTAAAAATTCACACAAGAAAGATGCCTTTAGGAAAGGATGTCGATCTTGAGGATTTGGCAAAGCGAATAGAAGGATTTTCAGGTGCCGACATAGAAGCTCTATGTAGGGAAGCTGCTTTAAACAGTCTGAGAGAAGATATAAAAGCAAAAGAAGTTTCTTTAAGACATTTTGAGGAAGCTTTGAAAAAAATAACACCAAGCATTACGAAAGAAATGATAGAGTACTACAAAAAGTTTGAAGAAAGGAAAAAAGAAGTAAAAGAAGAGCATCAGATTTATATAGGTTGAGATTTTTATTTAGGGATTCTATAAATTAAGAAAATGACAAAAGTTGTTTCTGTGCTTTCTGGGAAAGGAGGAACAGGTAAAACAACCGTTTCAATAAATCTTTCTTTTGCTCTAAAACATTTAGGCCAGAAGGTAGTGCTTGTAGACGGAAATGTGACGATGCCACACGTTTCCACCTATCTGGGAATTAATTCCTGGAAATTCACTTTAAACGATTTTCTCTCAGGTAAAACTTTTGATAGAGATGCGCTAATAAATTATAACGGAATAAAAGTTTTGATTTCTAGCCCAATTCTAGACGATCTGGTCGGAGTTGACTTGAAAAGAATGAAGAAAATCATTGAAAACATAGAATCGACGGAGAAACCTGACTTTATAATAATAGACGGGCCTCCTGGAATAGGTAAAGAAACGATTTCGTTGATAGAGTTATCAGATGAAATTTTACTAGTGGTACAACCATTCGAACAACATCTAATAGATGCGGTTAAGATAAAAGAAATTGTAAACTCTATGAGTAAGAGTAAGATAAAGGTTGTTTTAAACAATGGTTTTTGGCTGCCAGATAAGAAAATTAGGGAAATTGAGAAGATTTTAAAAACCGAAGTGATAGGATTTGTACCAAACGACAAATCACTTATGTTTTCGCTGATTAATAAAACACCAATTTTGGAAGAGAATCCTAAAAGTTTTATTTCGGAGTTTTTCTTCGAAATAGGTTGTAGTTTGTGCAACGAGGAGTTCAGGCCGAGTTGGAGATTTAAACTTTTCAAAATTTTGAAAAATTTTGGTAGTTATTTGTGAATTTTTAAAACTTTAAATACCGAATTAAAAATATTAATGGGTATAGTCAAAAAATTGTTAAAAGCGATATTTGGTTTTTTTCTTTTTTCATCTTTAATCACTTTTGCAACTCTGTATTCTGTGAAAGGTCTATCGGAATATGAAAATATAAAGAAAATAGCATATCCTGTGTTTTTTTCTCAATTAAATCTTACTGAAGACAAAAAATCGATTTTATTGTTTTATCTTTCTTACATGTGTGAGGGAAAAGATTTAACAAAGATGGAGTTAGGTACGGAAAATATAACGATAAACTGTAGTAAAGTAAGAGGTTTGAGCAAAGACAATTTGGAACAATTCTTGTTCGACGCTTACATCGATAATATCTACTACAAAAGATACGAGTGTGATTTGGTAGAATGCATCAAACAACAGAACTTCATGTACTTTATTTCTGTTGGTTTTCATGAAGAAATTCAAAGATATTTGACTTACTTGGCAGTATCTTCTTTGGTTTTCGGAATAATTCTACTAATCATACTGAGAAGACCACAAGAGATATTGGTAAATTTTTCCACGATATTTATTCTTGTTGGTGCCAACTATATTTTTATAGAACTTCTTCTAGAAAGTCCATTAATATCTAAAACTCCATCGATCTTATCAGCCATTAATATTATAAAAAGTAACTTGGTAGTTTTCATGTACTTTTTAATAGCAGGCCTAGCTTTACTTTCAATTTATTTTGTTGTTAAGATTAAAGACTTTTATTTTAAGAAAAGAAAAAAATAAAATGCTGGTTAAAGACGTAATGAACAAAAATGTTGTTGTGGCAAAACCAACAGTAACTTTGAGAGAGGCTTCTAAGGTCATGGGAGAAATGAACATGGGAAGTTTAGTGATAATGGAAGACGAAAAAATAGTAGGTATAGTAACAAGTACGGATATTCTTAAAGCGATAGGCGACGGAAAAGATCCAGACAAAACAACAACTCAAGATATAATGTCGAGAGAAATTATAACTATTCAAGCAGATGAAGAAGTTTGTAAAGCAGTCGAAATAATGGTCAAACATAAGATAAAGAGATTGCCAGTTATGATGAATGACAAGCTAGTTGGTATAATAACAGTCAGTGATATAGCAATAATAGAGCCAAAAATCATAAGAGAATTTGCTGCTTTGCTCTCTTTGAATGCTCTAAAATTTAGCGGGGCTTAATATCGGTAGAATAAAACCAGATAACCTTTTGAGTCTCTTAAAAATATAGAATCACCATCTTTATTTAGAATCGGATATTTTTTTCTAAAACTAAAAAAAGCATTTTCTGTGGTGTAAATTTCTATGGTTTCGTTCGGTCTAAGATTGTATTTAGGAAATACAAATTTGTGATGAGCTTCGTCTTCTATACTCCATCCCTCTAGATTTATTACAAAGGGGCAAACATTTTTCAAAACAATTTTTTCTATTCCAGTGTAAACTAGATCGACAAGTTCCATACATACACTTTTTTCAGATTTTTTCCAAATACCTAATCCGTTTTTTCTCGCATATCTCTCAGCTTCTATAAGTTCATTCGAATATTTTTTGATTTTATTTACTTCATAGGTATGCGCCAAACCGTTTCTAACGATTTTTACATTTATATTTTCGTTACCTAGAAAAACAAAAGCCAATCTTCTACCATAAATGTCTTCTTTTTTATCATCCCAAAACAATCTAACTCTCTTACCTTTTATTTCTCTTTCTAAAAATTTTTTTGATTCCTCATATAGATATTCTCCTATTTCAGGCGAGTTTATTCCTAAAAGTCTCACTTTTTCTCCAGTTTCTATCTTTATCGTGTCCCCATCGATAACTTCGACGACGAGACGTTCCACTGTATAAAAATTTCCAGTTATTCCTATTTTTTGGTCTATATAAAAGAAAGATAGAGTTATCAGTGCTGACAATAGAATAATTTTTATCCTACTTCCCATATTTTATTTTTCTCTCTAATTTTTTTCGTTCAAGTTTTTAATTCCTCTTTCAAAAGATTCCTCATCGTTTTTCCCAAATTTTTCCAACATTTCACTGATTTTATTGTCTTTATAAACTTCCACACACTTTTGACAAATCGTTACTGTAGTTTTACTTTCTTCTTCACCTACTTTAAAAACCAAATCTTCTCTTTTACAAATATCACATTTTCCGAAAAAAGTGGCCGAAACTTTGTATCTCATAATTTTTATGTTTTGAGAGAATAAAAGTTAAAAATTTATTAATGAAAAGCAAAAAAATAAATAGGGTCGAAGGACTCAGGTGATAGGAAAATGGCAAAGAAGAAAAAGAAATAGGTTTTTTACTTTCTTTCTAAATTCTAAATTCTTCCCACTCTATTTCTTTTTTTTTAACCACATCTCTTACCATCTTTTCATTTTCATTCAAAGGAGACTTCCCACTCTTAACTTCCACAAACGTGATTTTTTTCAAATTACCTTCCGATAATCCATCAAAAACAACAAAATCGACAGGATCGCCAAGCCATCTTACATCGTGTGGATTATGGTTGAAATCTTTTGTTATCGGAACTAACTTTTCTACGATCTTACCCGATAAAATTTTCGAACTCCTTTCTATGGCATCTCTTCTTATTTTTTCCTCCATTTCTTCGATGTATTTTTTCACCCTCTCTTCAAACTTAAACTTCCACTCTAAGTTTTTCAAAAACAAATAAATTATAAAAATAAAAAGGATTGTTATCAGAAATAACTCAAACATAAAAAATATTTGGATAAAAAAGTTAAAAACTTAAATAAAAAGAATAGTAAATTGGTTGATGGGCATGGCAGTAAGAAATATAGGTATAGAATTAAATCCACCGGAAAAAGAATGCACGGATACGAAGTGTGCTTGGCATGGAAAAATTAAAATTAGAGGAAAGTTGGTCGAAGGTATTGTAGTTTCTGTTAGGGCGCAAAAAACTGCTATAATAGAAGTAGAGTATGCTCACTATCTACCAAAATATGAGAGATATGAAAGAAGGAGGTCAAAATTTTATGCTTACCTACCTCCTTGTATATCGGTCAAAGAAGGAGATAAGGTGATAATAGGAGAGACAAGAAAGTTAAGCAAAACGAAGTCTTTTGTTGTTCTTCAGAAGGTAGGTTAACATGAAAGGTATATCTTCTTCTGTAACCAAAGCTTTGAACGTTGGTTCTTACGTTACATGTGCAGATAACACTGGAGCCAAAATAGTGCAAATAATTTCGGTAAAAACCTACAAAGGAAAGAGAAGAAGAAACCCGAAAGCTGGAGTAGGAGATTTGGTTAAAGTTGTTGTTAAAAAAGGCGATGTTAAAGTCAGAAAGCAGATGTTTGACGCAGTAATAATTAGACAAAAGAAGGAATATAGAAGAGCTAACGGTATGAGAATTTCATTTGAAGACAATGCAGTCGTTATAGTCAACGAAGAAGGTGAACCGAAAGGTACGGAAATAAGAGGGCCCGTGGCTAGAGAGGCTGTTGAAAGGTTTTCGGCGATAGGTAAAGTTGCTGCTATGGTGGTGTAAAAATGAAGAGACCTAAGTCTAAAAAACCAAGAAAACAAAGAAAATTTTTGTTTACAGCACCTTTGCATAAAAGAAGGAAAATGATCGCAGGTCATTTGTCTAAAGAATTAAGAGAAAAATATGGAAGAAGATCGATACCTTTGAGAGTTGGTGATGAGGTAAAAATAATGCGAGGTGAATTTAAAGGTAAAGTTGGGAAAATAGTAGATGTGGATTTGAAAAACTATAAAGTAAAGGTTGATGTTGCAAAGAAAAAAAGAACTGTAGGAACTGAATATTTGGTTCCGTTGTCTCCTAGCAATTTAATGGTTATAAACTTAAATTTAGAAGATAAATACAGACAAAAGATTTTGGAGCGTGGTAAAGTTGGCGCATCTTAAAAGATTAGCTGCACCTGTGTATTGGTCCACACACAAGAAAGGGTATACTTGGACTTATTCGCCTTCACCAGGACCACATAAGAAAAATGAATGTATACCTTTAGCGATAATAATAAGAGACATCTTAAACTTAGCCGAGAGTGGTAAAGAAGCCGAAAAGATAGTAAAAAATCGAGAAATAATTGTAGATGGTAAAGTTAGAAAAGACCCGAGGTATCCTGTTGGAATGTTTGACGTTATTTCGATACCAAAATTGGATAAAAACTTTAGGTTGATTCCTTATAAAGGTGGTTTGAAGTTGGTGGAAATTCCAAAGGAAGAGGCTAACAAAAAAATAGTTAAAATAGTGAATAAGACAGCGGTAAAGGGTGGGAAAATTCAGTTGAACTTAAACGACGGAAAAAACATACTTTTGAACGAAAACAAATACAAGACTCATGATTCTTTGCTAATAGAACTTCCGAGTTTGAAAATTTTGGATCATATAGAGATGAAGGAGGGAAATTTGGTCATGGTATTTTCTGGAAGAAGGAGCGGGAAGATAGGCAAAATTTTGAAGGTTTACGAAGGTAAATTCAGTACAAAACCGAGGTTAGAGTGTGAGATAGAGAATACAAAAATTGAGGTTTTGAAAGAAGACGCCATAGTTATCGGTAGAGAAGAACCTTTGTTAAAAGTGGTCGATTATGAATAGAATGAGAGAGATAAGAATTGAAAAAGTTGTTTTGAATGTAGGCTGTGGTGGAGACATGCAAAAAATAGAAAGGGCTAAAAAGTTGCTTACTATGCTAACTGGAAAAAATCCGGTAGTCACGAAGTCTAAGAAAAGATCTACTTTTGGAATAGCTAAAGGAAAACCTGTTGGCGTTAAAGTGACGCTTAGAAAGAACGATGCAGAAAATTTTTTGAAAAAAGTTTTTGAAGCGAAAAAGTATTCCATTTCTTCTAGCCAGATAGATGAAAACGGAAACTTTAGCATAGGAATAGCCGAGTATTTTGAGTTGCCAGGTGTAAAGTATAACCATGAAATTGGGACTCTTGGTCTAGACGTGACAGTCACTTTAGAAAGACCTGGGTATAGAGTTAAAAAGAGAAAAGTTAAAAAAAATAATATAGGGAAGTCGCATAAAATAACAAAGGAGGATACAATAAAATGGTTAAAAGAGAGGGGAGTAAATGTTCTATGATGAAAGACTTTTGGAGTTCATAGAAAAAATAAACGGTATTGCTCTAAGGAAAGCGGAGTTGTCAGGCGATAAAGTAGACGTCTATTCTCGAATATTTCAATCTTTAACACAAATCGAAGATCCAGAAGATATAACAGCTCTAGAAGTTCTAGGAGAATTAGGTGGATAGAATTGAAAGAAAGAAAGTTCGGTAAAATAACACATAGATGTAAGAGGTGTAACTCTACCAGAGGTGTTATAAGAAAATATGGTCTAAATTTGTGTAGGAAATGTTTTAGAGAGACAGCAGAGCAGATAGGTTTTAAAAAATTCAGTTAGTATGATAGATTTGATTTCACTAGCAATACTTTTCATAGGTTTAGCTTTAGCATCTTATTACGATTTAAAAACGACAGAAATCCCCGATATGCTCGCCTACTTTCTTCTTTTCTCCGGTGTTATTTTGTTTTCAATAAACGCCTTTATGTTGAAAGATTGGGAAAAAATTAAATACAGCTTGGCTTCTGCTTTGTTGATAGCTTTGATAGGTTTTGGTATGTATTTTTTTGGTCAGTGGGGTTTAGGTGATTCTTTTCTTTTAGCGTCTTCTGGTTTCCTATTTTTCTCTAATCCTTTAGGAAAAAATTTAATGGGCCCACAATTAGATTTTTTATTTAACTTGTTTTTGATTGGTGTTTTCTATGTTCTCTTCTATTCTTTTTTCATTTCCTTTAAAAACAAAAACGTGTTTAGAAATTTTGTCAAAGAATTGTCTGCTCAAAAAAATCAAATCATTTTATACGTTTTTCTTATAGGTTTGGTTTTTTCTTTTATGAGTTTTTATTTGGTTGGTAAAATTGTTTTGAAACTCGTTTTGATACCACTTGCGGTAGTTTTGTTTTTGATTTTTTCTTGGGTTTATCTGAAAGTTTGTGAGAAAAATTTCATCAAGAGAATTCACGTCAAAAATCTAAAAGTGGGCGACGTTCTTTTGGAGAGTAAGAGATGGGACGGAATAGATAAGAAAACCTTGATGAAAATAAAAAAGAGTGGTAAAAAGTATGTTTATGTAAAGACTGGCGTCGCCTTCGCACCAACTTTTTTGATAGCTTTGATTGTTACCATCTTTTTTGGAAATTTTTATTTTTTTGTTTTGAGTAAGTTATTGTTTTTATTATAGGTATTTTAATGTAAAAATGAGGATAGAGGATATAAAAATAAGGAAGATCTTTGCAACAAATTCTAAGCCAACTTTAGAAGTGGAAATAAAAACAAAAAAAGGAAAAGTTTATTCTTCTGTGCCTTTTGGGACCAGTAAAAGTAAGTATGAAATTGTTTATAAAGACTTCGAAGAGATTTCTGAGATTTTTCCTAGAATAAAAAGATACTTTTTTGAAGATTTTAGAGACATACGAGAAGTGGATAGAATGCTACACTCCATAGACACTTCTGATAATTTTAAGAAAATAGGTGGAAATTTGGCACTTGGTATTTCTTTAGCTTTTCTAAAAGCTTTTTCCCTAGAAGAAGGGGTTCCTGTGTACAAATACCTAGGTGGAAATACCATACCTAAACCAGTTTGCAATGTAGCTGGAGGATGGAAAGGTCAAAGTGACATTCAAGAATTTCTTATTTTACCACTACATCAAGATTCATTCGTGAAATCGATTGATGAGATTTCTGACTTATACCTTAAACTAGGCGAGATATTTTCCAAAAAAGATCCAACGTTTAAATTTTCCAAAAATTTGGAGTCCGCCTGGGTAACATCTCTGCCTGCTGAAGAAATATTGAAAATTTTGACGAATATAAAAGGAGAAAATTTTGTGATCGGTCTGGACATTGCCGCTAGTAGTCTTTGGAACGGAGAAAAATATGTATATAAAGACAAGATTTTATCAACAATGCAGCAAATAGAGTATGTCAGTAGTTTGATAAGAGAATTTAAACTTTTTTACGTAGAAGATCCATTTCATCAAGACGATTTCGTTAGTTTTTCCGTTCTTACTAAAAATTCGAAATGTTTAATAGTCGGGGACGATTTGTATGCAACCAATTTAAGAAGATTAAAAAGTGGTTTGGATATATCGGCGACCAATGCAGTTTTAGTAAAACCAAATCAAATAGGCACGGTGACGGATACAATAGATTTTGTTAAAGAGGCTAAGAAAAACAGACTTAAAGTTGTCGTCTCGCATAGAAGTGGAGAAACTGATGATAACTTACTTTCTCATCTGGCCGTAGGTTTGGACGCAGATTATATAAAACTTGGTATTTCAGGTGAGAGAGTCGTAAAAATAAACGAGATGATAAGGATAGAAGAAGAGTTATCTTAAGTTGTTTTGTTGTTTTTCCCATTCATCGATTAAAACTTTAGCTATTTCATGAATTTCCTTTAATCTGATTAAATCATCCCTACAATGTTCTATTATTTTTTCTTTGTTTTCTTTCTTACCTTCCAAATATTCTTGATAAAGAATTAAAATATCCTTACCTCTTAATTTTAAGTTTTTATCTAGATCTAAAAACAGGCTAACATTTTCTAAAGTGTTGGTAGATAATCTCAACTTTTCTCTGGAAAATTTTAACAGGTCGACTAGTTTTAGTTTAGGAAAAACAGAGACATCAACTCTATGTTTCAAACATCTTGTTATTAGGAATGGTATATCAAAGTTGACATTCCATATGTAGATTTTTTCATTCTTTATTTTCTTCAAAAATTCTACAACACCTTCCAAAGTTTCTTTCTCTTTTTTTGGAGAATCGCTGAAAAAGAATGTTTCTGAGTTTTCGTTTAAAAAACCAGCCAATATTAAAGTTCCGATATCTGCATGTAAGCTGGTCGTTTCTATATCCAAATACACTACCATACTTATTTTAAAAAAAAGACTTGATAAGCTTTAATCTTTTAGTTAATTTTCAAGTTGTTTCCTAAACTCCAAAACTTTCCTAAACTCTGTTCTTTCTTCTTCTATTAGTTTTTCATCCTTCTTGGAATAGTTGGCTATAATCTTATCTCTATATATCTCCGGAAAGACGTTGTAGAAACAAAACGGTATTAATCTTCCGTCTTGTGAGGCATAGTGTATACTACATCTTTGTACTCTTCTAATATCATAGTTATAAGGATCCATGAAATGCATCATACCTACAAAAAGTGTATTTTTATGAAATTCTCCTAGACTTTCATAGTTTCCATCTTCTATTATATTCTTAACTATTTTTTTCAGGTTAATTCCGTTCGGTAGTTCCTCTTCTATTATATATTTTTCAAGATATTTCGCGATCCCTTTTTTTAAACCTTTTTGATAAATTGATTCGGGCAGAACTTTTGATAAAAAAGAAAGCTTTCCTACAACTCCTCTAGTTTTTGTTAGCTCTGATAGAAAACTGTCTACTTCTATGTAATTTGTTATTGGATATATTTTGTTTCCATCCTGCTCTACAAATAGATAAGTGGCCAATCCACATTTTTCACTGTTGTAGAAAGTTACATGAGGTTCATTACCACCTATTAAATCAGCTAAAACTTCTACAGCCGAAACTGGATATAAATCTTCATAAGTTATTCCGATTTCATACAGTTCTTCTACTATGTCCGACTGAGTGGCCCTAAGTTTATTTCTTTCTTCTTTCGGAACCATTCCAACTATAGAAATAGGCTGAAAATTAACACCTCTAACAATGTCTATGTTCTTTGCTGCATAACGAATTATATCATTAACTTCTTTTAAGTTTTGCTGACTTATAGTTGGTACTAAAACGACACTAGCTATTCCACTCCTCCTATAAGCCTCTAAAGCATATGCGATTTCGTAGTGGTTTTTTATATTGTTTCTTTTCTTTAAACCATCGAAAGAAGTGTATATTGTGTTTAAGCCAGCTTTTTTCAATTTTTTCAAATTTTCTACAACATTTTTTTCGTTTTCGTAAAAATCAATTCCATGCGATACCGAGTTAGTGTTCAGTTGTATATGTGGACATCCGTAGTTTTTGATAGTTTTTATAATTTCCAGTAGATCTTTTCTTAAAGTCGGCTCTCCACCAGTAAGCTGAACAGGCGGCACATAGCCATTAATTTGTTTTGCAGTTTCTAACATTTTTTTAATTTCTTCTATCGATGGTTCGTAAACTAGATTTTTTCTTTCTGAGTAAAAAAAGCAGTACCAACATCTCAAATTACATCTGTTCGTTACTACTATATTCAGCAGAGCGGTTTTGTTTTTATGAGAGTTGCAAAGCCCACAGTTTCCACAATCGTTGGGTCCAGTTTTTTTACCTGAAATTTTAGCTTCTTTTTTCGGTTCAAATTTTTTTACCCTTTCCCAATACTCTTCTGTTCCTATCCTTTCTATTGTACCATTAGCTTTCTCTAAGAAAATTTTTCCATTCTCTAAAAAATAACACGCATCGATAGGTTTGATTTTGAAATTATTGTAGTAGAAGTTTTCATCTATACTTTCCGTCTTTTCTAGTGTTATCATAAACTTTATTAAAATAATCAAGATTTATCCTTTTTTCTACAGAGTTGAATTTTAAAATTTTATTTATGTCTTTTTTCAAATCTTCGGCATACGGATTTCTACCATCTACAGTAGTAGGAACTATTATGGTACCTAACGAAGAAGCATAGTTAAGTAGATCGTCTGTAACTTTTTTGTATTTTTTTATGATCTCAAAAACATCCTTTATAACTTTATCGATATTTTTTAACTCGATTTTATAAGAGGTACCACCGAACAAAACCCAACAATATTCGTCGTTTTTTTCGTCTTTGGTTACTAAAAGGTCTATCTGGGATTTCCCTATCGAAATTTTTATTTTGTATATGTCTTCAGCTTTCATGTTTAAAACTTCATTAAAGTGTCTACTAATTTCTTGACTGCTTCTTGGCTCGCTTGATCACTCGGCCTTATGATTTCTTCTATAATTTTTTCTATCGTTTTTTTCTTTTCGGCTTCACCTATCTCTACTATAACTTTAAATGGCTGTTCCACTTTTCCTAGGACTTCTTTTATTTCTTTTAAATCTTTCGAAATTTCTGCTATCGCTGCCCATAGTTGTGCTATTTTTACGTCGTCTGCTTGAGAATATGCGTGTCTGTGATATGCAGCTCTTTCAATTAGCTCTTTCAATACTTCTTTTGTTTTCGGTTCAAGTAATTCTTTCCAGTCTGCCATAAACTTTAATGTATAGAAAAGCTTAAATACTTTTATTATCTAACGGTAAAAAAACTCATGAGAATATTTCTGGGCCCAGGAGGAAATTGTTTAACTGCGAAAGAAAGTTCGACAGAAAGTTCTTTTGAGAGATTAGTTGAGCTAGGTTTGAACACACAGGAAATCGAATTTGTCAGAAACATTTATTTAACAGAAAAAAGCGCCGAAAAGGTAGGAGAGTTAGCCAAAAAATATAAAATCAAATTGAGCGTACATGCCCCCTACTTTATTAACCTATTGTCCTCTGATAAGAAAAAAGTAGAAGCTTCCGTTAAAAGAATTTTGACAAGTATTGATAGAGCTGAAAGGATGGGTGCAGATTTTGTTGTAGTTCATGCTGCATATTATGGAGATTATTCTGAAGAAGAGGCTTTTGAGAAGATGAAAGAAATAACAAATAAAATCTTAGAGGAGATGGAAAAAATGAAAATAGAAAAAACGAAGTTAGCCTACGAAACTATGGCTAAAAGAAGTCAATTTGCTGGTTTAGAAGAACTTCTAAGACTAAAAGAAGAACTAGATTCTAAGCTTTTTTCCATATGTGTTGACTTCGCGCATTTGTACGTGAGAAACTCCGGAAAAATAACCTACTCAGAAATACTTGAGAGTTTAAAAAATTTCGATTTTATTCATTCTCATTTTTCAAACGTAAAATACAATATAAACACCAAAAAATTTTTAGACGAACACATTCCTATTAATTCTCATCCTCCCTTCGAAGATTTAGCCAAAGAAATACTCAAAAGAAAAGTAAGCATAGCCATAATATCTGAAAGCCCAAAATTAGAGTTGGATAGCGTTAAGATGAAGAAGGTCTTCGAGAGTTTAGGATATAAATTCTAAAAAGATAGTCCGAGACTTTTCTAGCTTCCTCTTCTATTTTTTCCAAACTATTTCTATACAATTTGCCCAAATAATCTTGTGCAGCATGTGTGTACTCATGAAATAGAGTTTTAACTTTTCCAAAATAGCTTAGCTTTTCATCCAAGTATATTTCTTTTTTATCCGGTAGATACATCCCCAACACTTTACCTACGGGAACGTATAACATCGTGTAAAGATTTTTAATTTTCACGATAAAAACCTTATAGATTTCAGGAAGTTTGTTATAGTAAATCTTGACCTTGTCAAGTACTTTCTCAGGTATTTTGTAGAACTCCGCCACCATCTTTTTTACTTTTTCAAGATCTTTTTTATCTAAATTTTCTCTGTAAAGATTTTTGAAATAGTTAGAAAATTTTTCTAACATAAAACTACTTTGTCGATAGGACTTAAATTATTTGCTCACTTCTCCACTTTTTTTCTATCTCATCTTTTTTCTTCCCACATTTTTGACAGCTCTCACTCAGGATAACAACTTCTTCTCTAACTCTGTGATATGTTGTCTTTCTACCTCCTCTTACTGCACTTCTCTTTGCAACGTATACAGATGGTCTAACTAAAACTTCGATTGATTCTTCACCACAAAAAGGGCATTCCCAAATCTCTCTTTGTAAAAAAGCCATCATTTTTTACCCTCCTCTTTTTTCTCCTTTTTTGGTACCAGTTCTTCGAGGGGTTTTTCTCCCTTTTTCACAACTTTACAGTTTATTTGGACTACATCCTCAGAGATAACATTTCCTCTTACAGTTTTTTTCTTTCTCTGCCCTTTCTTTTCGGGATGGAAGCAAGGCGGACCTTCTAACAAAATTTTCTTCTTTACCATACCTTCCACATTAGGATGCATAGGAAAACCATCTTTATCAGTCCCACCAGTGATTTTTAACACATAACCAGGTAATCCTAACAAAGTGGCGTCGATTTCTTCGCCGATTTTTTTACCAACTAGAAACATCGCTTTACTCTTCTCTACCTCTATTTGGTAAGCTTTTCTATTTTCCGGATCACTGACCACAATTTTAAAGCTTGCCATAAAAATATGAATGTTTTTTTAAATTTTAAAATATTTGCCCTAACTATATTGTATGAATTTTAAGGTAACTCCTTGGGAAGTCGAGGGTAAAATAGATTACGATAAGCTTATAGAATTTTTTGGGGTTAACAAGATCGACGAAACGTTGTTAGAACAATTTAAAAGATTTGTAAAAGGAGATTTACATGTTTTATTGAGGAGGGGATATTTTTTCGCCCATAGAGACTTAGATAGAGTTTTGAACGATTTAAAGAATGGTAAAAAATTTTTCCTTTACACAGGAAGAGGCCCTAGCGGACCGATGCATATAGGACATTTGGTTCCATTTATCTTCACAAAATGGTTGCAAGAAAAATTCGATGCCAATGTTTATATAGAGTTGACAGATGACGAAAAATTTTTAGAACCTAAAAGAAAACTTTCACTGGAAGAAACTAGAAAATGGGCTCATGAGAATATTTTAGATATAATTGCTGTCGGTTTTGATCCAGAAAAAACCTTCATCTTTCAGGATACAGAGTATATAAGACATATGTATCCTCTCGCTCTAAAAATAGCCAAGAAAATAAATTTTTCACAAGTTAAAGCTGTTTTTGGTTTTAAAAACGAAACAAACGTCGGTTTGATATTTTTCCCAGTATTGCAAATGGTCCCGACTTTTTTTGAGGATAAAAATTGTTTGATTCCAGCTGCCATAGATCAAGATCCGTATTGGAGATTGCAAAGAGATATAGCAGACTCCTTAGGAAAATCCAAATCATCCCAAATTCATTCAAAATTCTTACCACCGTTAACAGGTTTAGAAGGAAAGATGTCTGCAAGCAAACCGGAGACGGCAGTATATTTGACCGACGACGAAAAAACCGTTAAAGAAAAGATATACAAGTACGCGTTTTCAGGAGGACAACCGACTGTAGAAGAGCATAGGAAGTTAGGTGGAAATCCAGACATAGATGTGAGTTTTCAGTGGTTGAGGTTTTTGTTTGAAGAGGATGATAAAAAAATAAAGAAAATCGAGGAGGATTACAGGAGCGGTAGATTGCTCACTGGCGAGTTAAAGGACATTTTGATAGAAAAGTTGAACAACTTTCTCATAAACCACCGACAAAGAAGAGAGAAAGCTAAAGAATTAGTAAACATTTTTAAATACGAAGGTAGACTTGCTAGAGAAATGTGGAATAAGATTTTTGAGTAAAGATTTTTGAACGCTGTAGGTAATAAATTTATGGAGAAGTTGATAAGAGTAAGAAGGAAGAAAAAACCAGTAATTTCTATCGTTATTCCTACTTTCAATGAAGAAAAATATCTAGAGGAAACGCTTTTGTCTTTGAAATGGCAAAATTTTAGCTTACCTTATGAGATTATAGTGTCTGACAGTAATAGCAAAGATAGAACTATCGAGATAGCAAAAAAATATGTCGATAAGATAGTGATTACCGATAGAAAGGGTATAGCTGTGGGAAGAAATTTGGGAGCTAAGTATGCTGAAGGGGAATATATTTTGTTTTTAGATGCCGATACGATGCTTTTACCTAATGCTTTAAAAGAAATATATAAGGAAATAAAGAAGAGGGGCGTTTCTTTGGTTTCTTTACCAGTTTTGCCTTCTGTTTTCGACATTACTTTAATCTTTTATTACCTGGTTTACGATCTTTTTTCAAAGAATAGTATAAAAATAAAAAAACCACAAGTTGCCGGAATGTTGATGTGTTGTAAGAAGAAAGATTTCGAGAGAATAGGCGGGTTTAACGAAGAGATGAAAATAGTAGAGGACTATGATTTTTCTATAAGAATAGGAAAAATAGGTAAGGTTAAGATTTTGAACTCTTCTTTAGCCATTACTTCTCCGAGAAGGCTAGTGAAATGGGGTAAATTAAAAGGAGCTACAAAGTATTTACTCCTCTATTTAGGTTATTTGCTTGGTGTAAAAAAAATATCTAAGGAAATAGGCGAAGTAGTGTATAAACCTGTAAGATAAAGGGTTTAAAAGATAAGATATTAATTTAATTCTATGCATTACGTTTTGACAGACGAAGGAGAAAAATATTTAGAAGATGGTTTGCCGGAAAAAAATTTGATAATGGTTTTAGAAAGAAGAGGCGGTAAGGCACAAATCTCTGAGATAGAATCAGAGATAGATAATTTTAACATTGCTTTGCTTTGGGCAAAGAAAAAAGGATGGGTTGAGTTAAAGTTTAATGAGATCGTACTTTTAAAAAAGCCTGAAGTTTTCCCAGAAGAAGAGGCCCTTAAAAAAATCAAAGAGAGGAGAAGCGAAGAAGTAGATAACAATCTTATAGAAACCTTACTTCAAAGAAAACTTATAGAAAAAGTTTCATTCGAACACTTGGAAAAATTGAGGGGCAAAGAGATCATTAGTTTAACGCCAGAATTGATAAAAACGGGATTTTGGAGAGAGGTATGTTTTAAAAAATATGATGTGAACGTTCCACCAGCTGAAATTTATAGAGGAAAGATACATCCATACGTGAAAGTTATAAAAGAAGTTAGAGAGTTTTTGATAGGTTTAGGTTTTAAGGAAGCTAAAGGTCCGTTGGTTGAAATTAATTTTTGGAATTGTGATGCACTATTTATGCCAAGTGATCATATAGCAAGAGAAATTCATGACATATTCTTTATAGAAGGTGAGGGGAAAATAACTAGGAAGGATGTGTGGGAAAATGTAAAAAAAATACATAGGGAAAATTGGGGATATTGGGATGAAGTTCTTGCGAAAAAAATTATATTAAGAAGTCAGAACACAGCTATTTCAGCGAGAGAATTGGCAAACGCGAAAAAATTCCCGATTAAAATTTTTGCCATAGATAGGGTTTTTAGACCAGACGTAATAGACGCAAAACATTTTATAGAGTTTGAACAGTGTGAGGGAATAGTCGCCGACGAAAATTTGAACTTTAAACACTTACTCGGATATCTTAAAGAGATAGCTAGGGTTTTTGGCGGAAAAGAAGTAAAATTTAAACCATCCTACTTTCCTTTTACAGAACCAAGTGTGGAGATGTACGTGAAGATTGAAAAGTTTGGATGGGTCGAGGCTGGCGGTGCCGGTATATTTAGAGAAGAAGTGACGAAACCGCTTGGTGTGAACTTACCAGTTTTAGCTTGGGGGTTGGGACTTGGTAGATTGGCGATGCTAAAATTAAACGTAGATGATATAAGATATCTTTATTCTGATAATTTGAGTTGGTTGAGGAGTGTGTGAAGATGCCTACGATAACTTTTGATAAAAAAGAACTTTTAACGTTGGTCGGAAAAAAAATGAAAGACGAGGAATTAGAGAATTTGATAAACTCACTTAAACCGAATGTGGAAAAAATCACCGAAAACGAAGTCGTTATAGAATTCACTTCAGACAGAGTGGACTACTTTTCAATAGAGGGTTTGGCAAGGTCGATCAGAAGTTATTTAGGTTTGAAAAATCAAGAATTGAAGATACAAAAACCTAAGATTGTTGTCACTTATGAAAGTGTGCCAGTAAGACCTTATATAGCTTGTGCAGTGGTTAGAAATTTAGAATTGACTGATAGTTTAATCAAAAGTTTGATGAATTTACAAGAAGTTATTCATGAGAATTATGGAAGGAAGAGAAAAAAAGTTGCAATAGGTCTTCATGATTTGGAAAAAATAAAAGGTCAGATAAAATATACAGGTGCCAGCAGAGAAGAAAAGTTCGTGCCGTTGGGAGAAAGGGAGGAAATGTCTTTAATCGAGGTTTTGGCGAAAACAGAAAAAGGAAAAAAATACGGTCATATAATCTCAAGTGCAAATAAGTGGCCAGTTTTTGTTGATGAGATAGGAATATTTAGTTTTCCACCGATTCTAAACTCAGATAGAACGAAGGTAACTGAAGAAACGAAAAACATATTCATAGACATAACAGGAACTGACAAAAATGCTGTGAATAATGTTTTAAATATATTCTCTTTAGTTTTTTTGGAAAGAGGAGCCACAGTTGAAGCGGTGAAAATAAAAGGAGAAAGAGAGGAAATAACGCCTAAATTTTTAGAAAGAGCCATAGAAATTACTAAAGATGATGTCAAAAAATTTTTAGGAATAGATTTGGACGAAGAGAGTATAAAAAAATTGTTAGAAAAAATGGATTATAAAGTTTCTCTCACAAAACAAAAAATAATCGCTATAATAAAACCCTACA
Organism: Candidatus Aenigmatarchaeota archaeon; assembly: GCA_025057985.1. Lineage (GTDB taxonomy): Archaea > Aenigmatarchaeota > Aenigmatarchaeia > CG10238-14 > SpSt-28 > SpSt-28. Next base: position 13,964 of record JANXEV010000005.1, on the reverse strand, counting down.
GAGTCGATGTGATCTCTAAATTTGACGTGTTGGAAGACATTGCGATTGCTTTCGGTTACGAAAATTTTGAGCCAGAACTTCCTAATGTTTTTACCCAAGGAGAAGTGCATAAAATAGAAAAAATTTCCGATGAAGTTAGAGAAGTGTTAGTTGGCTATGGTTTTCAGGAAGTCGTTAGACCGATATTAACCAATCAAAAACTTCAGTTTGAAAAAATGAATTTGAAAAACGGGGAGACGATAAAGATACTAAATCCTGTTTCAGAGCTCTACACAGAGTTAAGGGTTTGGTTATTACCGGGATTGTTAGATTTTTTGGCAAAGAATACAAGAGAGAGTTATCCTCAAAAAGTTTTTGAAATAGGAGATGTGGTATTAAAAGACGAAACCAAAGAAACCAATAGTATTAATATCAGAAAGGTTGCCGGAGTCGTCGCGGACAACACTTCTTTTTTCTCTGGCGTTAAAAGAATCGTTTTGGAAATTTCTAAAATCTTTAAAAAAGAAGTGAGTTTTGAAGAAATGAGCCATCCATCTTTTATCGAAGGGAGAGCGGCAAAGGTGGTACTCAACGGTAAAGAAATCGGGTTCATCGGTGAAATAAATCCGTTAGTACTAGAAAATTTCAAGATTTATATGCCAGTTTCAACCTTCGAGCTTTCTCTTGAAGATTTTTAGACCCAGGAGAAGATTCTGTCCCATAGAGAGATTTTCTTTCTGTAAGTGCTACCTAAGATTGCGTAAGCTAGGTTCATCATTTCTATTGCTGCTTTTGAGTTCGGTTTTAAGTATACTAGCGGGATCCTCTCTTCTATAGACTTAACAACCCACTTATCTTCTGGAATTTGTGCTATAACCTTGTAGTTTGTATATTTTTCTATTGTTTCTTTTTTTAGCTCATTACCACTTCTACCCACTCTATTCAAAACAATACCCAATATATTTTTTCCAGTTTTTTCAACAATCTTTATCACTCTTAGAGCGTCCACTACCGAAGGTAGATCAGGGTTTGTTACTATTAAAACTTCATGAGAATGTGTTATCGAAGCTAATGCTTCTCTTCCCAAACCAGCCGCAGAATCAAGAATTACAAAGTCCGAGTTCAGGTTGTATAAAATTTTTTCCAGGTTCGATAACTCCAAACCAGATATTTTTTCTACGTTCAAATCTCCCGGGATCAACTTTACACCACTCGGATGAATATATATACCTTCTCTTAATTTTTCTACATTTTTTAGAATGTCGTGAAGACTAACTTCCGGTAGATAATATCCGAACTGAATTCCTAAATGAGGGGTTGTTACGTTTAGATCTACCGCTGTTACGTTGAAACCTAATTTTGAAAGCGCAACAGAAAGATTTGCTGTAACAGTCGTTTTACCGACGCCACCTTTTCCAGATATTACACTTAACATTCTCATTAAACTATTTGAGTCGCATATATTAAAAAGCTTTAACTAACTATTAATTGGAGCAAAGAATGCTCCAAGTGTTTTAATGGTAGATTATGTCCAAGTTTGGAATTGGTATTCTAGAGAGCAAGTGAGAAAAGCGATATTGAATTTTGCAAAAAATAGAGAAGTAGTTTCTGTGTTTTCTGATGGGAGTTACGGAAGAAGACCGGATGTATTAAATTATGATGGAGATTTATTACAATCAGTAGCCGAAGGAACCGTTGCTTTTCATTGCTCCGTGGAAAGATGGAGTAATCCTATGAATTTAGATGTTGGTATGAAAAAAGAGGATTTGGACGAATTAAGGATAGGTTGGGATCTAATAATAGATTTAGACGTTAAAGATTTTGACATAGCGAAAATCGCAACAAAAACATTCATAGAGGCGCTAAGAGATCATGGCGTTAAGAACATTAGTCTAAAATTCACTGGCGGAAAATCTTTTCATATCGGTGTACCTTTCGAATCTTTCCCTTCTAAAATAAATGGAATACCTTCTAGCAAGCTTTATCCGGATTTACAAGAAAAAATAATAGTCTATTTGAAGCACTATGTGAGAGACGAACTTAAAGAACTTATTTTGTCTAACTGGAAAATAAATGACGTCTCACAAAAATGTGGAAAGCCAGTCGAGGATATTTTAGAGAAAGGTGATTTAGACCCTTTTAAAGTTGTTAATGTCGATATCTTTTCATCCAGACATCTTTTTAGAATGCCATACAGCTTGAATGAAAACACAATGCTAGTTAGCTTACCTATTCCTGTCGAAAGATTGGATAGTTTTGAAAAAGAAGACGCCAGTATAAAAAAATCTAAAGTAGAGGAAGTCTTTTTAAAAGTTATAGAAAAACAAGACGCTACTACTTTGGTTGTTGAGGCTTTGGACTGGTTTGAAAAGAATAGAAAGAAAGAAGAACAGGAGGTCGTTCAAAGAGATGTGAAAGTGAAAAGAATAGAAAAGGGGAAAAAAATACCAGTAGATTTTTTCCCACCATGTATCAAAAAAATTTTAGAGGGTCTTGAGGACGGAAGAAAAAGAGCCATATTTGTTTTAGTAACTTTTTTGAGAAATATGAACTGGACTCTAGATGAAATAGAAAAACTGATTATGGAGTGGAACGAGAGAAATAAAGTGCCTCTAAGACCAAACTATATAAGAACTCAATTGAGGTGGCATTTCAGGCAAGACAGGAATCTGCTTCCTCCAAATTGTGACAACAAACAATTCTATGAAGATATGGGTTTAAAAAAAGAGTGTGAGGCTTGTTTAAAAAGTGGGGTAAAAAATCCTGTGAATTATCCGTTCAAAATCCTGAAAATTAAAAAAAAGATTAAAAAGTAATTAAATTTATGGAAGTTATAAGTTTTGAGTATTTGAGGAAAATTTTGAATGAAGAAAAAAATTCGTCAAATTTGACGAAAATTCCTAGTAATTTCTACGAGTTGGTTGAAGAGTATATAAAAGGAAAGATGAAGTTGGCTAAGGAGAAGAAGGACGAAATAGAAATAAGAAACATAAGAAGAATAGTTGAAAACATTTTTAGCATAAGAGAGAGAAAAATTTTAAATTTTGCTGTGATGAACGCAAGGGTCGGCGTTAAAGTTTCTAATTTAACAAAAGAAGAGGAAGAGTTTTTCAATAAGGTTGTCGCTTTAATTAAGGATAGAAGAAAAATGATCGTGGAAAAAATGGATGAAATAATAGAAGGTAAAAAAGATTTGGAGAAAATGATAGTTTTCAGACAAGACTTTCCTTCTTTTGTAGGTGTTGACGGCAAAGTTTACGGGCCTTTTAAAAAAGGAGACATTGCGCGTTTACCTAAAGAAAATATGTCACTCCTTGTAGAAAAAGGAGTTGCTGAAGAGTTCTACGTTGAAAAGTAAATTTTTAAATAGTTAAAAAAGAGATAATGAAATGAAGTATCCGAAGACGCTGAGAACGCATTGTCCATATTGTAAAAAACACACTTTACATAAAGTGGAGTTGGTTAAGAAAAAACCGAGAAGGACTCTTTCGATAGGTCAGAGAAGATTTCTTAGAAAGATGAAAGGTTATGGAAGTTTTCCTAAAGAAAATCCGAAAAACAGAGAAAAATCCGTAAAGAGGGTAAACTTGAAATTAATATGTCAGGAATGTAAAAAAACGCATTCTCCTAGAGGTTGGAGAGTTAAAAAATTCCAAATAGTAGAAGTTAAGTGAAAGTTTTTAAATTTAGTTTTTCCATATATTTCATGAAAAAGAACTTAATCGATTTTCCGAGAAGCAAATTTTGGTTAGTGAATTGTAAGAAATGTAAACAAAATCAAATAATCTTTAACAAAGCTTCTACTGTCGTTAAGTGTTTAAATTGTGGGGCTGAACTAGCTGTGCCAACAGGAGGTAAGGTTGAGTTAAAAGATTCTAAATTAGTTAGGGAACTTTCTTAGTTATACCCTCTTTTTGATAAATTCCTGAGTATGTTTTTTCCGGTGGTTTGTTCAGTTTCAAAAAAATCATTTGAGCTATTCTTGCACTTTTTTTCAATTTGATTCCGTTGTCATTGAAGACGACAAGAAGGCAGTTGCTCTTTCCTGAATATCCAGGATCCCAAAGAGAGGAGAAAATCGAAGCACCACTTCTAACTAAACTGGATCTAGGTCTCAGCAAACCAATCAAATCTTTTGGTATGTTTAATATTTCATTAAAAGTTATAAGATAGCAACCCTTTTGTAGCTCATAGTATTCACCTTTCACTTCTATTTTTTTATAGATAGGTAGCCTCCTTTCTTTGTTATCGAAGTCTATCAATGCTTGACTTTCTAAAAGAAAAACTTCATCTAAAGTTAAGTCAAAACTAGCCGGTTGTAGTTGGACGTTAAGATCGATGAAATTTTCTATTAACTTTTCTTCTTCTATTTTTTCTTTGATCTCTTTGTCGCTCAGTATCATTAAATTTTATTTAGTTTTCAATAAAAAAGTTATGGGTCCGTAGTCTAGTGGCTAGGACGCCGCCCTCACACGGCGGAGAGCTGGGTTCGATTCCCAGCGGACCCAACTTATATTTTTGTGTTAAGTAATTGATAATATTTTAGCGGGGCTGTAGTCTAACCAGGTAGGACGGCCGGCTCCAGAAATGGAGCTCTGATCTGTGAAGAAACCGGCTAATCTGGGTTCAAATCCCAGCAGCCCCATTTGTAAAAAAACAATCCTTCTACAAATTTTTAGCTATGAAATACGAATTTTATGAATCGGGGAGGTAGTCTAACTTGGTTAGGACGCTGGCCTTGGGCGCCAGGAATCTGGGTTCAAATCCCAGCCTCCCCATTTAACCTAGAAATCTTTCTCATGGCTCTGAAAACCGTACTTACCTTTCAAACGGACGAAAGAAACAGGTGTAATAATATTGAGATCGTAAGATTTTTCGTTAAGCTTTTTTACTTTTGTTAGAAATTGTCCCTCGATTTCTTTATCAAGAACAAATAATAGAATACCACCGTTTTTCAGTTGTTCAAGCAAAGGTTTCGGCACATCAGGAGATGCGGCACTGATTAAAATTTTATCGAACGGTGCTTCGGTGGGTAAACCAAAACCACCATCACCCAAAATTAATTTTACTTTGTCTAGGTATCCAGCTCTCTTCAGATTTTCTAACCCAAACTCGTAAGCCTCTTCATTGATTTCTATCCCAAAAACTTTGTTTCTCTCTCTCACTAACTCATAGGCGTAAGCCAGCATTATGCCGCTACCGGCACCTACTTCTAAGAATTTTTCACCTTTTTTTAGATTTAACTCTTCCAAACACATAACATGCATGTGAGGTGCTGAAATTGTAACGTTCCCCGGGATCGGTAGTGGTGCATCAACGTAAGCACTTTCCTTCAGATCTTCTGGAACAAACAATCTTCTATCAATTTTTCTAAAAACGTTTTCTATTTTTTTAGACCTAAGAATACCACTCGATTTTAAAGAATTTATTAGCATTTCTTTTTCATTCATAGAAAATAATTCTGTCTAGGAAGAAAAATTTTATTCTTATGGGCAAACGAGCAAAACCATCAACTTTGAAAAATAAACCAAAGATCAAAAATTTATGTTAAATGGATTAAAAGTTTTTAATTAAATTCTATAAAATTTTCCAGTTAGTTGAATGAAAAAAGATGATTTTTGAGTCGTGTGATTCAAAAAGAAAGATTTGAAGTTACTACAAAGCTTTAACATTTTACATAGAGATTTACTTCTCAAGAAAAAAGGCGTGTCGATAAATTTATAGTAAGGATTTTAATAATGATAATGTATATCTCTAAGTCTTCTGAAGATATCGTTAAAGATATAAAATCGATGAGGATTCAAGGGGCCGAAAACATAGCTAGAGCTGCTATAGTTGCATGGATGAAGAGTAAAGATAGGAAGAGTATTGTTAAAAAATTGATTTCAGCGAGACCTACTGAACCGATGTTGAGAAACGTATTGAAATATCTTGAAATTTTTGGAAATCCAAACGAATTGTTGGAAAAATTGGAGAGAGATAGGGAAAAAATAGAAAAGATAGGTAGCAACAAAATAAAAAACGGTTACATTGTTTATACGCATTGCCATTCTTCTACAGTCGTTTCTGTTTTAAGAAGGGCGAAAGAAGAGGGAAAGAAATTTGAAGTCTATGTTACTGAGACTAGACCTTTTTACCAAGGTAGAATAACTGCCAGAGAGTTGGTTGGCTATAAAATTCCAGTAACGCTTTTCATAGATGCTGCTGCGAGGCAAGCGATAAAGAGAGCGAATATCATGATGATCGGTTGTGATGCTATAACCTCCGAGGGCGTAGTTATAAACAAGATAGGGAGCGAGATGTTTGCTGAAATAGCGAATAAGTATGACGTTCCTGTATACGTTGTTACACACTCGCTAAAATTTGATCCATCTACTTTTTTCGGTTTCGACGTAGAGATAGAAAAAAGAGCGAAAGAGGAAGTATGGGATAAACCACCAAAAGGTGTGAAGATATGGAATTACGTTTTTGATAAGATAAACCCAAGACTAATCAGCGGTATAATTAGCGAGATTGGGGTCTTGAAACCTGAAATTTTTATTAATGAAATCAAAAAAGAATATAGGTGGTTGTTTGAGGTATGAAGATTTTTTAGACATAGGATATAAACCATCAGACGACGAGCTAGTAGTTCTCTTCAGAGTAGAGCCAAATAAAGGAATGAGTATGAAGGAGGTCGCGGCTAGAGTTGCTAGCGAGTCCTCCTGTGGAACTTGGAGTGATTTGAAATGGTACCCAAAAAGGGTAGAAAAATTAAAAGGTAAGGTTTTTGAGATTAAGGGAAACTTCGTCAAGATTTCATACCCACTCGATTTGTTTGAGTTAGAATCGATACCTAATCTGCTTTCAGGAATTGCTGGTAACATTTTTGGAATGAAAGCTGTGAAAAATTTGAGGTTGATAGATGCGACTTTTCCAAAACGTTTTTTGAAGTTCTACAAAGGAGCTTTTTACGGACATGATGCTATATCTAAAATTTTTAAAAGAAAAGAGGGACCGATAATAGCGAGCGTCCCGAAACCTAAAGTTGGGTTTAGTCATAAAGAACATGCAAAAGTCGGTTATCTTCTCTGGAGAGGGGGTTTGGACGTTATTAAGGATGATGAAAATTTATCGTCACCTCGGTTTAATAAATTTGAAGAAAGAGTTAAACTTTTGGCAAAATATAGGGATAAGGTAGAGAAAGAAGTAGGAGGACCAAAAGACGCATTCATTAATGTTACAGCCCCTACTTTAAAAGAGATGGAAAGAAGAATAAAGATGATTCATGATTATGGTTTCAAGTATTTCATGTTGGACGTTGTGGTGGCTGGTTTTACGGCTGTTCAAACTGCAACAGAAATCGCCAGAGACCTTAAAATGGCTATACATGGACATAGGGCGATGCATGCTATGTTTACTAGGAACGAAAAACATGGAATGAGTATGCTATTTTTGGCAAAACTTATGAGAATTCTCGGTGTAGACCAAATTCATATAGGGACCGTCGTTGGGAAATTGGAAGGTAGAAAACGAGATGTTATCGCAACGAAAGAATGTATAACGGAAAATTCTGTTAACGAAATAGAGGGAGTTAGGTTAAAACAGGAGTGGTATCACATAAAACCAATCTTACCTGTTGCATCAGGAGGTTTACACCCCGGAATTTTACCTGAGTTATTCGACATATATAAAACCACGAATATTGTAATTCAAGTTGGCGGAGGAATATTTGCTCATCCTATGGGTATTGAAGCTGGGGCTAGAGCGGTGGTTCAAGCTGTTGAAGCGTATAAAAAAGGAATTAGTTTAGAAGAATATGCGGAGAAGCATAAAGAGTTGAAAAAAGCACTAGAAGTATGGGGTAAAAGTAAGCCGGTGTGAGGATGTATAGAAAATATGGGAAGAAAATTGCAAAAAAAGAACTGAAAAAAAGACCGAGAAAGTTATTGTTAGTTCTCTCTTTCATTTTAATACTATTGCTGGGAGTAAACTTCTATCTTTTTACTAAGTGTGAAGAGTCAAAAGATTTGATATACATACCTCCTTTCGGTGAGATCGTTCAGAAAAATGAAAGCATACAACCGACAATAATAAAAATTAATTATTATTGTGAAAGGGACGAAGATTGTATGTTGGCTTCTGTAAATTGTTGTCCAGAAACTGCAGGTGCTTATTGGGAGTGTGTCGGTAGAAACTCAACGATAATATGCAATCCTGAAGGTGTGATTTGTCCGCAAGTTATATCCCCTAGACCGGAATACGTTTGTAGATGTGTGAATAACTTTTGCATACCGTCATAATTTTTTAAAATGGAATAGAATTATAATGAATGTTATTGAAAGTAAAGAAATTAGATTTAACGGCTGGTGGAAAGCCGATCGTTGTCATCAACAAAGCAGATTTAGAAGAATTGGGGTCGAAAATTCCACCTAGGGTAAAAATAAGATACAAAGAAAAAAATTTTATAGCGATACCGAATGTTAGTGAGGAGATAGTAAGGAAGGGAGAAATTGGAATCTATCACGAGCTGTTTAAGATTATTGGTGCAAAAAGTGGTGAAGAAGTTAGTGTAGAAATAGCTAGCTATCCTGAGTCTTTGAATTTTATAAAGAAAAAACTGAGAGGAAAAAAGTTGGAGTATGAAGAGTTTTATGAAATTGTGAAGGACGTTTTGGAAGAAAAACTAACAGAAGGAGAAATAACGGGTTTTGTGGTAGGTTTACATGCTTACGGGCTCAGTTTGGAAGAAGCAGCTGCTCTTAGTAAGGCTATGGTAGAAACTGGTGAAAGATTAAATTTAGGAGAGAAAATCGTTTTAGACAAACATTCAATTGGTGGGGGTATAGGTGATAAAACTAGTATATTGTTGGTTCCGATAATAGCTTCCTTGGGTTATAAAATTCCGAAAACTTCTTCTAGGGCGATAACTTCTCCTGCCGGTACTGCTGATAAAGTTGAAACTCTAATGAGAGTGAATTTAAATATAGAAGAGATGAGAAGTGTAGTTAAGAAAACAAATGGTTGTTTGGTTTGGGGAGGTTCTTTACACTTAGCGCCGGCTGATGATATTTTTATAAAAATAGAATATCCTTTAGAGATCGATCCGTTACTTTTTCCATCTATAATGGCAAAGAAGATGGCGGTTGGGGCGAACAAACTAGTGATAGACATACCAACAGGCAGAGGAGCTAAAATTAAAACAATTGGTGACGCGCAAATCTTAGCTAAAGACTTTATTAAACTTGGTGGCTATCTTGGAATAGAAACAAGAGTTGCGATAACTCATGGAGAACAACCGATAGGCTACAGTGTTGGAGCAGGGTTGGAAGCCAGAGAAGCTCTAGAAATTTTAATGGGATTGAAAAACGTAGAAGATCAAATCGATAAAGTTACTAGCATAGCTTCCATTTTACTGGAAATGGTTGGAGTTGAGGATGGAAAAAGAATAGCTTTAGAAGTTTTGAAAAGTGGGAAGGCTGAAAGAAAGTTTAGAGAAATAATAGCTGAACAAGGAGGGAACCCACATGTAAAACCAGAAGATATACCTTTTGGGAGATTTACTTACGATTTTATTTCAGAAACAGATGGTAACATTTTATGGATAGATAGCGGCGGTATAGGAAGTGTGGCTAGAGCAGCTGGTTCACCGACAGATAAAGGTGCAGGCGTTTACTTATACAAAAAGGTTGGAGATTCAGTTAAAAAAGGTGAGAAAATTTTGACAATATTTTCAAATAGCGAGGCCAAATTGGAGAGAGCGATCAAAATTTTGAATGAAGAGGCGGTCGTGGGTTATGGCGGAAGAAGAAAGATGTTGATAGGAAAAGTTTGTGAGGGAGAGATAGAGAAGAAAAGATTCATCTTAGATAGGTAACAATATTTACTGCAAAGATTTTCTTAATGTATCTATTGTGTGTGTTTTTAATTTTTCTGATATAGTGTAAATTTTTTTGGAATTTAAACATCTAGGTTTTATTTTATGATTTTTTTCTATTTCGTCTTCAACAAAACCAAAACAGTTTTTATAAATTTCTTCTATTTGTTTGTATTCATCTGAAGCAAAAACTATATAAAATTCGTTTTTCAAATTTTTCACGAAACCTAAATTAATTTTATCGTTACTATGAACTGTTATAAAGGATGAAAGTATTTTCAATAAATCAACTTCTCTATATATTGGAGGAAAAATATATACATCAAATTTACCCCATTTTTGCTTTATGATTTTATAATCTGAGTTTGTCTGCGATAATTCTTTAACACTTTGGTATATTTCTCTTTCTTGTTTTTCTACTATTTCGACATATTCTTCTAGTATTTTTATCAAGTGATCGTACTTTTCTTCTTTAAGATTTTTAATGAAAGCATCTATGAAGCCAGAAGTACCAATACAAAAAGGATCTACAATGTTTTTTAAAACATCTTTAATCTTTACAGTAAGATTTACGACATTTGGATCGTTTAAAAATTTAATTATATAAGAGGATGTTGAAAAATTTATAGATTCGTCATCGTATACTTTAAAAGGAATATTATATTTTTCAAGAAGTTTTTTTATATCTTCATTAGGGGTAATGTCTAAGAAAATAACTTCTTTTAAATTTTTAAGTTGATTGACTGGTATCCATTTATCAAAGGCTAGTGAGAAGTTTTTTTTCCGGGCGAAAAAATAACCCGGATTTTTTAACTCTCTCCGCTGTTTTAAAATCAACAACCAGACTAAAAAAGATGAAAAACCGTCAAAATCTCCATGATAAATCAAAAGAATGTCCATATATTCTGAAATGTTAGAAGAACTAGACGGCATTAGTTTCATATTTGCTAAGGAAATCAATTTAGAATACCACTCGAAGCAATTTCGATTATCCTCAAATAAAGCTTTTTCTAAGTTTTTTAAATCAAGTTTTTGCATAATATTTTTTTTAGAAAAAAGAATTTATTCTTTTAGATTGTTCAAATTTTTGGTAGATTTTTAAGTTTATGTCTGAGTAATCTGTTTTTCAACGGAAAAATTGAATTTGAGACAGAGGTTGTTTTCGCCCGGGACGGGATTCGAACCCGCACGGCCTTAACGGCCACAGCCTATCCAATAAACTCCAGGGCTGCGCCATACCAATTAGGCGACCCGGGCATATAATATAAGTTTTGTTTTTAAATTTTGAATATGGAAAGCAGGAAAATTCCAAAGAAAGAATTGGTAGCAGATTTAGTGAAAAAAGTTGTCTTTTCTCATAAAAGCATAGATTCTCAAGAGGAGTTGGCTTCTTTAGTCGAAAAAGAGTTAAAAAAGTATGATAAAGACTATGTTATCACACCCACAAGGGTTAAAAGAATAGCATTGGAAATAAAGGAAATTGAAGTAAAAGCGAAAACCAAAAAAAGTTTAAACATGCAAAAGATAACATCATGCCCGATTTGTAATTCTCCTATTGACGAAATTAAAGTCAAAAATCTAGCAAATAGAGAAATCGTGATTGGTTATAAATGTGTAAAGTGTGGGTATCAAAGTGATTTAGAAGCTTTTGTTCCTATGAAATACATTTTTGTTTGGAAGGGTGATAGTTAAAAGAGAAGTAGAAGAGCTACTGAAAAATATATAAGTAGCGTCAAAACGTCACTCATTATGGTGTCAATTGGTCCGGAAATAGCTGCCGGGTCTAAACCAATCTTCCTATAAAAGAAAGGTAAGCTAGCTGTGAAAAGGTTAGAGACATTCATCGACAGAAATGTTGCAATTCCAGCTACAATACCGTATTCTCTACCCCAAATAGACCATATAATAGATCCGACTAAACTACCGATTATTAACCCCAATGCAATAACACTCTTAACCTGTTTTAATAAATACTTCAGAAAAGGGGTTTTCGGATCCAAAGCTAATGTCCTTATAGTGGTGGCTTCGGTTTGTGTCCCTGTTGCATCGCTTATATAAACCAATAAAGGCATAAAGAAGGCTAACGGCAAGAATTTGTTGACCAAATCTTCAAATCCACTAACGACAAACGATGCGAGGAGCGCACCAAAAACACCTATTATTAAGGCAGGTAATCTGGCCTTGATTAACATTGATGTTTTAGAAGAGATTACATTTTCTAAAGGCATAGTACCAGACAACAGAGAAATGTCTTCATGGGCTTCTCTCTCCACTATTTTTAAGACGTCATCTATGGTGATGATGCCAAATAGCCTTTCATTTTTATCGACAACCGGAATCGCCATCAAGTTGTTTTCTCTGACAATTTTCAAAACCTCTTCATAATTATTATCCAAATACGCTTTGAGGATGTTTTTTCTCATGATATCCTTTATTCTTTTCTTTGGGTCTGAGAAAAACAATTTTCGCAACGACACAACACCGACTAAACGACCTTTTTCATCCAAAACGTAAATGTGATAAACGTAGTTTTTTCTATTTTTCTTTTTCAGAACTTTAATCACGTCTTTACACCTTTTTCTACCATCGACTGCCACAAATTTGTCTGTCATTATCGAAGCGGCGCTTTTCGATCCGTACTTTAATAGAAGGGTAAATTTTTCTTTTTCTTTTTTTGTGAGACTGGCTAGTATTTCTTCTCTTGTTTTTTTGCTTAAGTTATGCAATATTTGGAGGGATTCATCCAAAGGCAATTTTTTTAATATTTTTCTTACCCTAACTCTATCTTTGCTGAGTTTTGAAAAAATTTCAGCTCTAGTTTTCAAAGGTAGCTTTGGTAAAACATCTACCAGAAAGTTATCTTCTAACTTCGACAATGTTTTTAATATTTTCATTTCTTCCATTTTTTCTTTCCTTTCTTCAACCGCCAATTTCATATGTTAAAATTAAGTTTGTAAAAATTAAATATGAGGGAAAAGTCATTTTTATTAGAGAGAGTTCTGGAAGTATTTAGAAAAAATGGTTATAGCTTATTTTTTTACGGTAAATGTTTTGATTTGATCGCCAAGAAAAACGATAAGTGGATAGTAAAAGTTTTGTATAACTTGGATACCTTTACTGAAAAAGATGCTAAAAACATAAAGGCCATAAGCTACTTTGTTTTTTCCTATCCCTTTGTTGTGGCAGAGGTTTCTAATAATAGAAAACTGGAGGACGAAGTTTTGTATTTTAGATTTGGTGTATATGCAGGAACTGTTTCTACGCTTTCTAAATTGATAGAGGGGAAAAAAGCCGAGATCTTTAGTGTTAAAGGAAAACATCTAGTTAGAATCGATTGTGAAAAAATGAAAAGATTGAGAATTGAGAAAAATTTAAGTTTAGGAGCTTTATCTAAAAAAGTTTCTCTCTCTAAGAAATCTTTATATGAAATAGAAAACAACTTGGTAATTCCTACGAGAGAGACGGTTATAAAGTTGGAAAAAATTTTAGGGGACAGTATTAGAGAGAAAGTAGAAATAAATTTCCCAAAAAAAGAAGTTATACAACCAAGTACTAAGACCGAGAAAAAAATATTTTATGTTTTTAAAAAGATCGGCGTAGAAGGAAGTTTTTTGAATGTAAGCTTTAATTTTATCGGTAGGAAAGAAAAAAGTTTGATGGTTGTCAGCAAGGAAATAGAGGCTTCGGAAGAAAAAATAGTGTTCGATATTTCTAAATTTTTAGATTCTATTTCTTTTTCCGTGGTGGAAAGAAAAGACAGTTTGCTACCGGTGGTGCCTTTGAGAGATTTAAATGAAATTTCATCTTTTGAGGAATTAAAAGAAAGAGTTTTGAGGGGTTATCAATAGGTGTGGTTTAGAAATTAAATTAGGGTTTAGGTTTTTGACCAAAATTGAGGATTGGTTTTCAGATTATTTTAAGATTTAGTAAAATTTAAAAAAAAGTTTTTGACCATGTTTGAGTTTAATAAACTTAAAGTAAGATTTGGTTAAAATTAGAGTTATATTTGGTGGAATTCTTTTTAATCTTAGAAATTTTTAATCATTTAGAGATATAAAAATTCTACTGTCTTGAAATCTCCTCTCCTACCGTTATTGTTGGTTCTATTGGTGAATATCTTCTAACGAAA
>JANXEV010000004.1 GCA_025057985.1 Candidatus Aenigmatarchaeota archaeon | reverse complement strand
AAGCTAAAGAGTTGATTTTACCATTCTTGATAATAGTGATTTCTATCAACATAATAACGCAGCTGTGGTTGGGAGAGAACATTTTCATGAGTATACTTTCGGCTTTGGGTTTTGTCGGTGTAGCTGAAACACTTCTAGTTAACGTTTCAGTCGCAGAGCTACAAAGCATAAACATTTTTACAATTTCGGGTTTTGAGAGAGTTGCGCAAAGTGTAGGTTTGTTACCAATGGTACTAACATTATTCGGCCTACCATCTTTGATATTGATACAAGTTTTTAGGAAAGAAAGAATAAATTTCGAGGAAATATTCTTATTCCTTTTCGCTTTGATAACATTTTACATGATTTTACATGGCGTTAGATTTGCTTTAATTTTTTCAGTCGCTACCTCTCTTTCTGCCGGGTATGTTATAGCAGGATTTTTAAGATACATCCAAGAAATGAAAGAATATAGAGAAATAATGATTTCTATGTATTTTGGAATTCTCTTCTATTTCTCTCTACAACTACTTTCTAATGCTTATGTTTTTGGTGAACAATATTCTGCTGGTTATGGAATTAGTGAGAATTGGAGAAATGCCTTAGATTGGCTGAAAGAAAATGGAAATTCCACGACTTTGGTGACAACTTGGTGGGATCCAGGTCATATCATAGCAGGATACACCGGTTTGAAGGTTCATGCTGACGGTGCGCATTGTGGTCCATCGGCTTGCATTCCTTACAATCATAATATTAGAATTCAAGACATGGGTAGGGTATTTTCTACTAGCGATGAAAAAGAAGCTTTAGAAATCTTAAGAAAATATACTTACTTGGCGCCTGAGCAGTGTGAGGAAGTGAAAAAACGTTTTGGTAATAAAATTTACGATAACGTGTTGAAACAAGATCCATGCACAAACTCTACTAAAGTTTATTTAATAGCTAGTTCTGACCTTATAGGAAAATATTATTGGTTGACCTACTTTTCTAGTTGTCTAGGAAAATACGGATATCAAGCTTATGAAACTTGTGCTAAATCTTCAGAGTGGTTTGATAAATATGCTCAAGGAAGACAATATGTCGCACTTCCACTGACAAGAGTAGATGAACAAGGAAATTTAGTATACGGTAATGGTATTTTGACTATAGCGTTTAAAAACGATAGGTTGGTACCAATACTCAACGTTCCACAACAAGGAATTATAAACATGGTTGTGAAAAAATTGGTGTTTGTTTACAACACTGAAATGGTTTTTGACTATTCTAATGTAACCAATTCGATTGATGGGATGGTTTGGACTGACGGTAGAACAGCCATATATATGGATCGAGAAACAGCGAACAGTATCTTTACAAAGCTGTTCTTTTTCGACGGTAGAGATCTACAACACTTTAAATTAGTTTACGCGAACCCAGAAGTAAAAATATTCGAAGTTTTATTTTAGAAATTTACTTAAGCCCATCTTTTGTTATTTTTTCTGCATTTAGGTATCTTTGTAAAACTTTTGGTATTAGTATACTTCCATCTTCTTGTTGATAGTTTTCCATTATTGCTATCATTGTTCTTTCTGTTGCTACCAAGGTAGAGTTTAGAGTATGCACGAATTTTGTTTCATTCCCTTCCCTAAATCTTATGTTTAGTCTTCTAGCCTGATAGTCCGTACAGTTACTACATGAAACTACTTCTCTATATTTTCCCTGACCAGGAAGCCAAGCTTCTATGTCGTATTTTTTTGCGGCGATACTTCCTATATCTCCACTACATATGTTAACGACTCTGTAAGGAATTTCTAAACTTTGGAAAAACTCTTCTGCATTTTTTAACAATTTTTCGTGCCACTCCCAACTCTCTTCTGGCTTACAAAAAACGAATTGTTCTACTTTTTCAAATTGATGGACCCTAAATATTCCCTTTGTGTCTTTTCCATGAGTGCCAGCTTCTTTTCTAAAACACGGTGATATACCAGCATAAGCTAGTGGTAGATCTTTTGAATCTAGTATTTCATTCATATGATAAGCAAGTAGAGGATGCTCTGCTGTTCCTATGAGATATAGGTCTTCTCCTTCTATTTTGTAAATCATGTCTTCGAAATCTGAAAAAGAAATAGCACCTTGAAGAGCTTCCTTCCTTAACATATAAGGTGGTTGAAATAGTCTGAATCCTCTATTTTTTAAAAAGTCAAGACCGTACTTTATTAAAGCTAAATTTAGTTCAACTAGTCCATTTTTTAAATAGTAAAATCTAGCCCCAGCCACTTTTGCCGCTCTTTCTATGTCGATTAAATCTAACGGTAAAGCTAAATCTTGATGGTCTTTCGGTTGAAATTTAAACTCTTTTATCCTTCCCCATGTCTTTACAGTTACATTGTCTTTCTCATCCCTACCGACGGGTACGCTTTCGTGTAAAATGTTTGGTAGACTCATTAAAATTTCTTTAATCCTGTTTCTTTTTTCCTCTTCTATCTTTTCTAAACTCTCTATTTTCTTCGGTAATTCTTTAGCTATTTCCATTAGCTCTCCCACTTCTTTACCTTCTTTTTTCATCCTGGCTATTTCTGTTGTTATTCTGTTTCTTTCTTCCCTTAAAGCATTAAGCTGTTTTAATATGTTTCTCCATTCTTTATCCAATTCTATTACTTCGTTTAGTAAGGATATTTTTTCTATCGCACCCCTTTTTTCCAAATCTCTTTTCACTATTTCGGGATTCTTTCTGATTAGATTGATATCTAACATTATATATTTTCACTTATTTGAGAATTAATAAGTTTTATAATACTGAAGATTTAATAAAAATATGGCAAAAAGGATTAGAAATAAAAACTTTATAAACTTGATAGTAGTCGGATTGATGTTGGTCGGGTTTTTAATCATATCGATTTCTTTTTTGACTTGGGTGCCGCATGAAGAATCTGAGATAGTTTATAAGTTGAATTTTCTTTCACTTACCATTGGTATACTTTACATACTTTTTGCGATTGTTTTGAGAAAGTTGACGCACTAAATACCAAATCTCCACCATCTTATATTTTTTACCACGATTCTGTCCAATACTAAGTCTGTTATGAGATGAAGTAGAAATGCAGTAAAGAAGATGAAAGAAAATTTTGTTTTAAGATAAAGATATGGTAAGAAAAGTATTATCAGTAAAATTACAGGTAAGTTGTGAAATAGCTCAAACCCTACTCTATACCTGTCACTTTTTATAATCCATCTTATAAAATTTTTAAAACTTCTGAACTTACTTTTTTTGTAAAGTAGCAGATGATCTATATCTGGTATGAATGATCCAACAAAGACTAATATTAAAACTTTTTCCAAAGGCACATTCAATAATTTTGTAAAAATTATACAAAGTACGATTGAAATAAAAGAGTGAATAACGGTGTCGAGGTATCTTTTTTCGCTAATCTCTTTTCTTAACCTTTCTAACACAAATCTCATAATATCAATAAAATTAATGTGAAAATAAAAAAGAAAGCCCATATGCTAAAATCCCATTTCAAAATTTTTGCCCCGTCAAAAGGTAGTATAGGTAGTAGGTTAAAAAATGATATCCAAACATTAACTTCCTTTACAACGTTAAGGTTAAAAACAACTGAGATTATACAGAGAAATAAATTCCAGACCACTCCGCTTAAATAAATCCTTGCTATTTCTTCTATAGAACCCTTTAACCTTTTGTATTTCCATTCAGAGAATTTATAAGGCCGAACTTCGTTATAGCCAGGGGAAGCTAGTTTTATCCCTATTGGTGAAAAAAGTATAGCTAGTATAGAAGAGACAGGGTAAATCTTAAATTTTGCTCCATATCCAATTTTCCTTGCAAAATACTTTTGTATTACTATTCTTGGAATATACGAAAAACAAACGATTAAAAATATCAAAGGAATTGAGTTTAATTTTATTGTGGAGTTTGTGAGAGAGAATATGAAAGTTAGGATGAAAATCGAAACAAGCAAATCTATGATTTCCTTCCTTTCGAATTCAATTTTCATAATATTTTTTGTTTTACTAATATTAGTCTTTCAGTCCGAAATATTCCATAGCTTCTTTTATATGAGAAACTTCGATTAGGTTTATTCCTACAGACCTCCCAACGTTTACAATCTCTTTATGATAAGTTATCTTACAAAATGTGAATTGGCCTATTTTCTCGCAAACTTCTTTTGGTATGTAAGTTACTTGCGTGCCTTGTCCTTTCGGAACTAGAAGAATAGAAGCCCCGGATTCTTTTGCTGCTTGAGCTTTAGCCAAAATTCCACCAACTTGACCTATACTCCCGTCCGGATTTATCGTCCCGGTTATCATAACGTCATTTCTCAAATCTTTTCCTTTTATCGCAGCGATGGTAGCTATGGTTATCGCTGCCCCAGCTGATGGTCCCTCTATTATACTGGCGTTAATTTCTTCAATCGAATATACTAGATCAAATTTTGATAAGTCAACTCCTGTGACTTCTTGTGCTACTTTCTTAGCTGTTTGTATAGATTGTTGTGTGTCTATCCAAAAAAGAAGTTGGTTAATATCGACTAAAGTTTTGCCTTCTCCCGGTAACATGTAAACTTTTAGTAAAGTAGAAACACCGTTACCATAAGAATCTACAGCCGGTATATGTAGGCTGACCATGCTAGTATAATTTAGTTCTTTTTTTGGTAGATTCGATAAATGGTTTGTAGAAACCTTTTCTAAGAATTTAAAGTAATATTGAGTAAGAAATATCATTGCAATAATAATTATGGCCCCCAAGATTATTATCTTTCTGTTCCTGGTAGATCTTTCCTTTAACTTCGCCATTTAGTAAATTTATCGAAGTAATTTAAATTTTGAAAAATTGGAATAGAAATCGCGGGGGCACGCTTCGAGTTGATATGTCATACATAGTCACTTTACCCGATTGTCCTTCTAAGCAACGTGACTCCCACAGCACACGGTTGACTACTTACCCTTGCTACCTTCCGGTCCTGGGGGATTCGTAGGCAACCGTACCCGTGGGAACGTTGCATCATTGTTGAACAATCGGAGTGACTATGCATGACACACCGTCCCGAAGCTTTCGGTTCGGCCATGTCGACCATTTGCCGATGTAGGGGAGGCCGAGCCCCCCAGACCTAGCCCCCGCAATTATAAGTTTCCAACGTAACATAAAAAATTTAAATACCTTAATTTCACTATAGATTAGGTGAAGAAATGGCAGAAGAAGACTGGGAAGACGA
Source organism: Candidatus Aenigmatarchaeota archaeon (assembly GCA_025057985.1). Classification (GTDB taxonomy): domain Archaea; phylum Aenigmatarchaeota; class Aenigmatarchaeia; order CG10238-14; family SpSt-28; genus SpSt-28. Next base: position 48,678 of record JANXEV010000004.1, on the reverse strand, counting down.
AGAAATGGCAGAAGAAGACTGGGAAGACGAGGACTGGGAAGACGAAGACTACGAAGAAGAAGAGGAAGAGTAAGAATCAACTCTAGTTTTTTCTTTCCCACTTTTGTTATTTTTTTGTAACGGTCTTTGTTTTGGTTTGGGTTTATAAATACATTTAGATAAATTTTAATTGGTGAGAAAATGGTAGTGTTCGGTGGTTTAATAGACTTAGGAATAGCGTTTCTACTCGCAGCAGTTTTTGCAGAATATCTGAAATTCAGGAACACAGCCAGAAAGGGATTCAATTGGTTAATAATAGCTGGAATATTCTTCCTATTTGCAGGGACATTTCCAATTGCAACGACACTCGCAAGCTATGTAGGAGTAGGAGTTTGGTCCAGCCTAGGTCAGCTTTTTGAAGTAGTTGGCTGGCTTTTTGCTTTGGTCGGGACGCTCTTTGTAGTCTACGAGTCTTTCATCGAAAAATAAACTCAGATCCCCCCCTTTCTTTCTTTTTTAATTTCGTTCTTTTTTGAAAAGTTTAGAAAAAATGCGGGGGGTGGGATTTGAACCCACGAAGGGACTAACCCAGCAGGTTTCTTCTTAGCACCTAAGCCTCGGCTAATTCTGAGCTTCAGCTATATTTTATCTGCCGCCATCGACCAGGCTAGGCGACCCCCGCGCTAATATTTAGATTTACTCGATATTTAATAAAGAAAAAAGTGCTCCCCGCGGGATTTCCAGAATATTTCATTTGAACCCGCGTTCCGGCCTCGAGAGGGCCGTGTCCTTGACCGGACTAGACGAGGGGAGCACTTAATAAATTTTTATAAAATTGATTAAAAAATGATTTCGAAATCTTGGAAATTAACTTCAGTGTTCAATCTTTCTGTTTCCATTTTTTCAACTCTTGCTAAAGGATGTGATTTTCTCATTATTTCTAGCATTTTTTCTATATCTTCTTTTTCTCCGACAAAAACGGCTTCCACTTTATTGTCTGGCAAATTTCTTACATAACCTTTTAACCCAAGTATTTTCGCGTATCTCTGCACAAAATATCTGTACCCTATTTTTTGAACTTTACCGTATACAACAACCTTGATAACTTCTGTCATATTTTCTTTTTATGATTTTTTGCATTAATAGCTTAATGAGGGAACAGAAGAAAAATTTGAGATTGGATATAAATCTTGAGAATGCGTTGAAATCTGCCCAGTACAGAGTTTTTGGACATTCCGTAGTAGATGTTTGCCACTATACTAAAAAATCTATAAAAGGAGAAAAGGTCTGTTACAAGAGAAAGTTTTTCGGAATAGAAACTCATAGATGTATGGAATTTTCTCCGTCCGGTCTATTTTGTACTAACAGATGTATTCACTGTTGGAGACCAATAAATTTTTTCGAAAATTTAAAGATGAGTGAAGATGTAGTGGATGATCCGAAAGAGATTGTTGAAAATTTGATAAATTTAAGAAATCAATTATTAACCGGTTTTGGTGGGAATGAGAAAACTATAAAAGAATTGTATGAGGAAGCAAAAACACCGACCCATTTTGCAATATCATTGATAGGTGAGCCTACCCTTTATCCCAAGCTTCCTGAAATGATTAAATATATAAAGAGTCTAAAACAAACGAAGTCCGTTTTTTTGGTGACTAACGGTCAGGAGCCAGAAATGTTGATGAGACTGGAAGAAGAGAATGCACTACCGACACAAATTTACTTATCGATGAACGCTGGTAGAATAGAGACTTTTATGAGGGTGAACTTACCGACTAAGAAAAATTTTTGGGAAAATTTTGACAAAAGTTTAGAGTTTTTGTCTAAAACAAAATCTAGAACCGTGATAAGAATAACATTGATAAAAGGTATAAACGATAGTGAGGATGAAATAAAAGAGTTTGTAAAGTTAGTGGAGAAAGGAAATCCTAATTTTGTAGAAGTGAAGTCTTATATGCATGTAGGCTATTCTAAGAGTAGGTTGACAGAGAAACATATGTTAACAATTGATGAGATAAAGAACTGGGTGAATAAATTTTCCGAATTTTTACCTAACTTTAAGTATATGGATGAAGATAAAGATGGTAGAGTTGTTGTGCTGCAAAACGAAAAAAGATATATGGATAGATGGATAGTCAAGCCTGAAGATTCAACCCTTTATAAGTATAACTTGTAAGATTTTTAAACTCTCAAAAATTAATAATTTCAATCGGTATATATAATCTATGGGCCTAAAAAGGTGAGGTAGTGAAGAAAATTGATGTTTCTAAACATGAATTGGTGCCTAAACACGAGATAGTTACTGAGGAGGAGAAAAAAGAGATAGTAGAAAAATACGGCTCGTTAAAAAACCTACCTAGAATTTATAGTACCGATCCGCAGGTAAAGATTTTGAACGCCAAACCAGGTGATGTGATTAAAATTACTAGAAAGAGTGAAACCGCAGGTGAAACTATCTACTATAGAATTGTTATAGAAAAGGGTGAATAGAAAAATGGATAGAATATTCACAATCTTGATGAGGTCTTATCTTCAAGAAAAAGGTTTGGTAAACTTCCAAATAGAATCTTTTAACGACTTTGTTGAAAGAAGAATACCGAAAATAATAAAAAGCATTGGTAAAATAAGACCAGAAATACCTGAAATAGGAGAATTAGAGATAAAATTAGGAAAATTTGAGTTAGGTCAACCAAGGGTAAAGGAATTTGACGGTTCAATAAGGAATATTCTACCCATGGAAGCAAGGATGAGAAATCTCACGTACGCCGCGCCTATGTATGTTGAAATGACTCAGGTCTTAAACGGTATAGAAAGCAGACCATTGATGATAGAAATCGGCGATTTACCAGTTATGGTTAAATCTAAGTTTTGTCCTCTCTCGAAAATGAGTGAAAGAGAACTTATAGAGGCAGGGGAAGACCCAAACGACCCAGGAGGTTATTTCATAATAGGTGGGACAGAAAGAATATTGATGCTTATAGAAGAAATAGCGACAGATAGGATAATCGTAGAAAAGAGTAATGAAGGATCTATAACGGAGAAAGCGAGAATACATTCTGAGAAAGAGGGATTCATTCAAAAACATCTTTTAGAAAGAAAAAGGACTGGAGAAATTTATATAACTTTTGCTAACGTTTTAAGAATTCCTATTGTGATAATATTGAAAGCTCTCGGGTTGGAAAAAGACAAGGACTTAGTAGAGGCGATTTCTCTTGATGAAAGAATTCAAGAAGCATTTTTGATTAATGTCTTAGAATATCCGATTAAAGATTCAAACGAAGCTATAGATGAATTGGGTAAGTTTTTGAGGATACCACAAAAATCGATTAGGAAGAAGCAGGCTATAAAAATGATAGACAAGTATCTTTTACCACATCTGGGTCAAGAACCGGAGAATAGATTGACTAAAGCTTTCTTTTTGGCAAAAACCGTAGAAAAAATGATAAAACTTCATTTCGGTTTAATAGAAGAAGACGATGTTGATCACTACGCTAACAAAAGAATAAAGATGTCCGGTGATTTATTGGAACTTCTATTGAGATCGATTTTACTGGGTAAATGGGGTTTGGTGGTGAGAATGAATTACAATTATCAAAAATTGACAAAAAGAGGAAAACTACCCCCCCTACAGTCTGTTGTAGAAAATACAATTTTGACCAATCAAATAATTTCTGCGATGGCTGTCGGTACTTGGATTGGTGGTAGAACAGGTGTTACTCAAAGATTGGAAAGAAGTAGCTGGACGAAAACAAACACTCACATGAGGAGTGTAGTCTCTCCTTTGTCTTCATCTCAAGAACATTTCGAAGCGAGAGAATTACACCCAACACATTTTGGTAAATTGTGTGCGACCCAAACCCCAGAAGGTGCAAATATAGGTTTAAGAAAGTATCTGGCTATTTCGGCGTCTATTACGACTGGAGTCGAAGAAAGGAGTATATTACCTGTGATTAGGAATTTGATGAAAGGTGAGGAGAATGGCTGATATATTTTTGGACGGAAAATATCTTGGTAGAACAAATGATCCTAAGAAAATTGTAGAGGAATTTAGAAAGTTGAGAAGGGAAGGCAAAATTCCACACACGGTTAATATTGCTTATTATGAGCATTTGAATGAAGTTAGAATTTTAACTTCTCCTGGAAGGGTAATAAGGCCTTTGATTGTAGTAGAAGACGGCAAACCAAAGTTGACAGAAGAAATTTTAGAAAAAGTTAGAAAGGGTGAGTTGACTTTCTCAGACCTAGTCAAGAACGGTATAATAGAATTTTTAGACGCAGAAGAAGAAGAAAATTCTTATATAGCTAGTAGGCCGGAGGAGTTAACAAAAGAACACACACATTTGGAAATAGACCCTGCTGTTATTTTTGGATTTTCCGCATCTTTTGTACCATATCCAGAGTTTAATCGAGGAGATAGAGTCAATTATGGTTCTAAGATGAATGACCAAGCGATAGGAATACCTGTGCAAAACTTTTTGAACCGAGTTGATAGTAAATTGAACATTCTTTTATATCCACAAAAACCTCTAGTCCAAACTTACATAAACAAAATAACTAAAGCTGACGAGTATCCACATGGATTTAATGTCGTCATAGCTGTGACTACGTTTGAAGGATACAACATAGAAGACGGAGTTGTTATAAACAGGGCTTCTGTCGAAAGAGGTATGTTTTGGAGTTATATGTACAGAACATACGAGGCTGAAGAAAAAATTTATATGGGCGGTCAACAGGATGTTATAGGAGTTCCGCAGCCAGGAGTAAGAGGTTATGCTGGTGAGGATGAATACAAACATTTACCAGAGGATGGTATAATAAATCCTGAGACGAATGTAAATTCGGATCAGGTTTTGATAGGACGAGTTTCTCCATTGAGATTCTTGGGGAAAATGGAAAAAATATTTCTGAGCGGAGAGAATCTTAGAGAGTCTTCGGTTAGATTAAGACATGGAGACAAAGGTATAGTGGATCGAGTTTATATTACTCAAACAACAGACGGTACGAAATTAGTAAAAGTTGTTGTGAGAGATTTGAAGAAGCCTGAAGTTGGAGATAAGTTTGCATCGAGGCATGGACAAAAAGGAGTTATGGGTATATTAGCTTCACCTGAGGACATGCCTTTTACAGAAAGTGGCATAATTCCTGACATAATTTTTAATCCACATGGTTTACCTAGTAGAATGACTGTGGGCCAACTTTTAGAAATTTTGGCCGGAAAAGTTGCATCACTTTCCGGAAGAATTATAGACGCACCAGCTTTTAATCCAACTAAAGAAGATGAACTTAAGGCAGTTTTGAAGAAGTTAGGTTTTAGGGAATCAGGTAAGGAAGTTATGTATGATGGTAGAACTGGTAGAAAATTCACAGTCGAAATTTTCGTTGGTTGTGCATACTACATGAGATTGGATCATCTTGTATCAAACAAAATACAAGTAAGGGCTAGAGGTCCTGTAACATTGCTAACAAGACAACCTACTGAAGGGAGAAGTAAAGAAGGTGGTTTGAGATTGGGTGAAATGGAAAAGGATTGTTTGTTAGCTCACGGAGCAGTTTTAACTCTTAAAGAAAGGTTCGATTCTGATAAGATAGTTTTACCTATTTGTAAGGAATGTGGGATGGTGGCAGTGCATGATAGAGTTAAAAACAGATATTTCTGTCCTATAGATGGTGATAAGGCAGATATAGCTAGCGTTGAAATGAGTTATGCTTTTAAGTTGATGCTAGACGAATTGAAAAGCATGCTAATTTATCCGAAGATTAGAGTAGACGAAGAGGGAAAGGTTAATAAAATAGAGTTTAGCATATTGGATCCAGAAACTATAAGAAAGATGTCTTTCGCGAAAATAACAAAAATAGACATTTATGATGAAGAGGGTTATCCGATTGAAGGTGGAATAATGGATCCAAGATTGGGTACGATAGAACCTGGAATAAGGTGTAGAGTTTGTGGTGGTAACATAGGTGAATGTACAGGACATTTTGGATATTTGGAGTTGATAAAACCTGTTATCCATCCCCACTACTCTAAATTTATACACTTCCTTTTGCAGATTACGTGTAGAAAGTGTAGTAGGATACTTATAGAGAAGGAAAAATTGGAAGAATTAAAGAAGAATAAAGTTTCTTGGGGAGAAATATCGAAAATAATCACCAAAAAATGTCCGCACTGCAAGACCGAACAGAAAGAAATTAAGTTTGTTAAACCATATACTTTTGTTGAAGGTAGTAAGACCTTGAATTCTATAGAAATCAGAGAGAGATTAGAAAAAATGATTGAGGACGATTTGAAGATACTGGGAATAAAAATTAGACCTGAGTGGTTGATAATAACAGTTCTACCAATACCACCTGTAACTGTTAGACCATCCATAACTTTAGAGACAGGAGAGAGAAGCGAAGACGACTTAACCCACAAGTTAGTTGAAATAGTAAGAATAAATGATAGATTTAGAGAAAACATTGAGCTCGGTGCTCCAGAGTTTTTGTTGAACGACCTTTGGGAGTTATTGCAATATCATGTAGCGACATATATCGATAACGAATTGACTGGAATACCACCGGCTAGACATAGGTCTGGTAGGGTTTTAAAAGCACTTACCCAAAGATTAAAAACGAAAGAAGGTAGGTTTAGAGGAAATCTTCTAGGTAAAAGAGTTAATTTTTCCGCCAGAACTGTAATTTCGCCAGATCCTAGAATTGGAGTAGATGAAGTTGGAGTACCTTTGGTCGTTGCAAAAGAACTAACAATACCAGTTAGAGTTACTGAAAAAAACATAGAGGAGTTAAGAAGATATGTGTTAAATGGGCCAGATGTCTGGCCAGGAGCTAATTATATTATAAAGTTGGATGGAAGAAGAAAGAAAATTTTGGAGAGTAACAAAGAGGAAGTTGCAAAAGAATTGGAAGTTGGTTACATTGTCGAAAGACATTTGATAGACGGAGATATAGCGATTTTCAACAGACAACCAAGTTTGCACAGAATGAGTATGATGGCTCATAGAGTTAAAGTGATGCCTCATCAAACTTTTAGACTTAACGTTGCCGTTTGTACGCCTTATAACGCCGATTTTGACGGAGATGAGATGAATTTACATACTGTACAAACAGCAGAAGCTAGGGCTGAGATAGAATTTTTAGCGGCTGTAGAAAAGAACATAAGAAGTCCAAGGTATTCATCTCCCATTATCGGTCCAATAAGAGATGAAATTACCGGGCTTTATATGTTGACGAAAGATGATACTAGGTTGAAAAGAGAAGATGTGGTTAAACTTATAAGAAGTGTTGATTTAAATGTGGAAATACCTGATAAAGAAGTTTTTACTGGTAAAGAAGTTTTCAGCCTTTTGCTACCCAAAGACTTTTCGATCGAATACAAAGGAAAAATAGGTTCCGTAAAGATAGTAAACGGTCAGTTGGTAGAAGGTACTTTGGATAAAAATGGAATAAGTGCAGATGGAGGAAAAATAATAAACAAGATAGAAAAAGATTACGGTAAAAGTTTTGCTAAGGAGTTTATATACAAGGTAGGGATTTTAGGAATAAACTATTTGGATATGTTTGGCTTGACTTTTGGAATCGATGAGTTGGATATAGATGTTTCATACAAAGAAGAAATCAAGAAAATAATCCTTAAAGCTGAGAAGGATGTTAATGAACTCATCGAGAAGTATAAAAAAGGAGAGTTGACGATTTTAATAGGAAGAGCAGGAGAAGAATTTTTAGAAAACGTTATAAAGGAAAGAATAGCTAAATGTGTTAATGAGGTTACCGCTGTTTTTGAGAAAGCAATCAAACCATCCCAAGTTTTAGACATGATAAAGTGTGGTGCTAGAGGAGGAATGGTTAATTTATTACAAATAGGCGCTCTCATCGGACAAGAGATGGTTATGGGTAGGAGAATTGAAAGAGGTTACTACAGAAGGACATTTCCTCATTTTAAGATGGATGACAAAAGTTTAGCTTCTAAAGGTTTTGTTGGTAGAGGCTATAAAGATGGTTTAAACGTTTTCGAATTCTTTTTCGATAACATGAATTCTAGAGAGAGTTTGATGGATAAAAGTTTAAAAACTAGGCATTCTGGTTACATGGAGAGGAGATTGGTTGGCGCTTTACAGGATTTGAAAGTAGCTTACGATGGGACGATAAGAGATGCAATGAATAGAGTTATACAGTTTATACCTGGTGAGGACGGGCTAGACACATCAAAAATAGTTAGGGAAGGTATAAACGTTAGGGAAATAGCGAGGAGGATTTTGAATGCTTCCTAAGAAAATTCTTGATGAAATAGAAAAAGTAAGTGAAGAAATGAAGTTAAATGAAAAACAAAAGGAGATGTTGGTAAAAGCGGTAGAAGAAGAATACAATAAATCTAGATTCGAACCCGGAGAAAGTATAGGTATATTGGCCGCGCAAAGCATTTCTGAACCAGCGACTCAACTAACGATGAGAACTTATCATGTTGCAGGTTCCTTAGGTATAAAAGTCACTTTAGGTTTACCTAGGTTGATTGAAATTTTTGATGCTAAGAAAAAAATAGAAACACCCATGATGATAATATACCTGAAGAAAGAATACAACACAAAAGAAAAAGCTGAAGAATTTGCAAACAAAATAATCGAAAGGAGAGTTTATGATTTAACGAAAAACATCTCACTAGATTTGTTTAATTTTAGCATTCAAATCGAACCGAGGGATAAAAGAAAGACGGAAAAGATAGCAGGTGTGATTGAGGAAAAGATAGGTGGTGTAAAGGTTAAAGTCAAAGAAGGAAATATATTGGTTGAGATGAAGAAAAAAGAAGAAGTTCAAGTGACAGAGCTTCAAAAACTAAAAGACGATATTTTAAATTTGGTGGTAGAAGGTATAGAAGGTGTGACAGCGGCGATTGTTAGAAGTGAAGAAAATCGTTGGTTGATTCAAACTTTAGGTAGCAATCTGGAAAAAGTTTTAATGATGGAAGAAGTTGACGAAACTAGAACGTATTCTAATGACATTTATGAAGTTTATGAAATTTTTGGTATAGAAGCTGCTAGAAACCTTATAGTTAGAGAAGCTTACAAAACGATGCAAGAACAGGGTTTGGATGTTAATATAAGATATCTATATCTACTCGCAGATATAATGACATGGAGCGGTGAGATAATGTCGATAGGTAGGTACGGAGTTGCTGGAGCCAAACATTCTGTTCTATCTAGGGCTGCTTTTGAAGAAACAATCAAACATTTGGCAAGGGCTGCTATCAGAGGAGAGGTAGATGAATTTAAAGGTATGTTCGAAAATGTAATGATTGGACAAGTCGCACCAACTGGTACAGGAATGTTCGAGTTGGTTGTAAAGAGGGAAAAAGATGAACGTGAAAGAAAAGATAAAAGAGGCTCTGAAGGAAAATAAAGCTATTCTTGGTTATCGAGAGGTCTTGAAATTCATAAGAAACAATAACGTAGAGCTGGTAGTCTTAGCTAAGAATACTCCTGAGAAAATAAAAAACATTATTTTACACAGCAATGTTGCTGTAGAAATTTTTGATGGAAGCAGTAAAGAAATGGGTACTTTGTGTGGAAAACCATACCCAGTGGCAGTGATAGCGATAAAGGGATGAAGTATGGCTATAGTTTTTGATACAGAAGCGATAAAAATGATAAATCTATTTGAGTCTATCACACATTTAAGCGTTAAAGATTGTTTGATTTTCGAAGATGTGGTTTATTTTTTGATAGAGGAAGGTCAAAAAATAGAAAACAACGGTATGGTAAAAACTTTGGAAAACATGATGAAAAAAAAGATTAAAGTTTTTACGTATAATTCGAATTTGATGGAGTTTTTAAGGAATTCGATAAGAGGAGCTAAGGATATAAAAATAAGAAACGAAAAGGAGAAAAAAGTGATAGAGATTACCGTTGACAATGTGTACAAGAGTTTGGTGATAGGGAAAAATGGTAGGAATATAAATGCTATAAGAAAAATTTTAAAAAGAAACTATGATGTTGACGAGGTTGTGGTGAGATAATGCCAGGGGAGTTTGCAGGAAGAAAGTTGAAGAAAAATAGAAAAAAATTTAGATGGTCCAGCTCTAGCTATAGGTATAGAGCTATGGAACTATGGAAAAAAGATCCATTAGAAGGAGCACCAATGGCTAGAGGTATAGTTATAGAAAAAAGGGCTGTGGAACAAAGAAAGCCTGCTTCAGGTTTGACGAAATGTGTTAGAGTTCAGCTTATAAAAAATAATCTACAAGTTACTGCTCACGTTCCTGGTGTTGGGGCCATAGACAAAATAAGTGAACACGATGAAGTTATAATAACAAAGGTTGGTGGAGGACAAGGTGGTTCTAAAGGAAGTATGGTTGGTGTTAAGTATAAAGTAATTGCTGTTAATGGTGTTGCGCTCAGTGAAATATTGAAGGGTAAGAAACAGAAACCAGCTAGGTAGATTTTAATGGGTGAAGATATAAAACTTTTTGGTAAATGGAGCTTTGATGTTAAAGTCGAAGACCCTGGTTTGGAAAGGTATATAAACCTAACTCCAAAAATTATACCCAAATCTTGTGGAAGACATGCAAAATACCAATTTCACAAATCTAAAATGAATATTGTTGAGAGATTGATAACACATTTGATGGTGCCTGGCCATAAAAGTAAGAAACATGTTCTAACTTCCGGAAGAGTAGTTGGCAGATGGCAGACCACATACAAAATCGTCGAAAAAGCTTTTGATAAAATTCATGAAATTACGGGAAAAAATCCGCTAGAGGTTTTTGTTAGAGCAATAGAAAATTCTGCTGTGAGAGAGGAAATTGCTGCATATCAAGTTGGTGGTATAATAGTTAGAAAGGCTGTAGTTACTTCTCCACAAAGGAGAGTTGATTTAGCGCTACGACATATAGCTCAGGCGGCTTATAGGAAAGCTTTTGGAAAAAAAACAAACATGGTAGACGCTTTAGTAGATGAAATCGTAGGTGCTTATAACAATGATGCTAGTAAAAGTGATTCTGTTAGAGATAAGGAGAGAATAGAGAAAGAAGCGGAAGGAGCTAGATAGATTTTTTGATTTTAGGAGGTGGTATGTTTTGGCAGAAAAGAAAATGATCGAGAGAGTTATGGAATGTATGAAAGATCCGAATAGGATAAGAAATGTTGCCACTAGCAGTCATGTGCACCACGGGAAGACAACACTAACTGATAATCTCATGGCAGGGGCAGGGATGCTTGCAGAGGAAATGGCAGGTAAAGTCATGTATACATGGTTTGATCCAGAGGAAAGAAAAAGACAACTTACAGTCTACGGAGCAAACGTAAGTATGGTTCATGAGTATGAAGGAAAAGATTATTTAATAAATTTGTTGGACACACCTGGCCACGTAGATTTTGGTGGCGATGTGACAAAAGCTATGCGAGCCGCCGATGGTACTATAGTTTTGATTGATGCAGTGGAAGGTATAATGCCTCAAACCGAAACGGTTTTTAAACAAGCTTTGAGGGAATATGTTAAACCAGTTTTGTTTATTAATAAAACAGACAGGTTGATAAAGGAATTGAAACTTACGCCGGAACAGATGATGGAGAGATTTGAGAAAATAATTAAAGAGGTGAATGTTTTAATTCAAAAGCATTGTCCTGAAGAATTTAAAGACAAGTGGGTAGTTAGTGTTAAAGATGGAAGTGTGGCTATAGGTAGTGCTTTTAAAAGATGGGCAGTTTCTATACCATTTTTACAAAAAAGTGGGGTTACTCTTAAAGAAGTGATTCAACTAACCCTAGAAGGAAAGGAAGACGAGCTAGCTAAAAAAGCACCACTACACAAAGTTATTTTGGATATGTTAGTTAGACATTTACCTTCACCTGTAGACGCACAAAAATATAGAGTTTCGAAAATTTGGAGAGGGGATATAGAAAGTGAAATAGGTAAACAGATGATATCGTGTGATGCTAACGGAAAACTAGCCGCCATAGTTACAAAAATGATTCCGGACGAGCATGTGGGTTTCGTGGCTACGGCTAGGATATTTTCTGGAAAAATTTTTAAGGGCAAGGAGATTCTTTTGATAAATTCGAAGCAAAAAGAAAGAGTTCAACAGGTTGCTATTTTCAAAGGAATAAACAGAATTCCTGTTGAAGAAGTTACAGCGGGAAACGTTGTTGCTATTGTTGGAATTCCAGATGCTTTTACTGGTGAAACGATTTGTGATGCTGATTTTCCGATCGAGCCTTTCGCTGAAATAAAACATCTTTTTGAGCCAGTTGTTACAAAAGCAGTTGAGCCAAAAAATCCCATGGATCTACCAAAATTAGTCGATACGTTGAGAAAGATTGGAAAAGAGGATCCAACATTATTGGTTAAAATAAATCAAGAAACTGGAGAATACTTGGTGTCAGGGTTAGGAGAATTGCACCTGGAAATAAAGGTTGAGCATAAATTGAAAGACATGGGTATAGACGTAGAGATGTCGCCGCCGATAGTTGTTTACAGAGAAACGATTCAAAAACCATCGATTATAGTAGAAGGAAAGTCGCCCAACAAACATAACAAGCTATATTTCGTGGTAGAGCCGTTGGAAGACGGAGTTTACGAAGCTATGAGAGAAGGAACAATCCCAAGCAACATTGAAGTGAAAAGAAAGAATTTGGAACTTTATCAGAAACTAGAAAAAGCTGGGATGAAACACGAAGACGCGATGAGCGTTCAGTTGATTTATAACAAAAATGTTTTTATAGATCAAACAAAAGGTGTTCAGTTTTTATTGGAAGTCATGGAAATGATAAAAGATGCTTTTAGAGAAGTTATGGACGATGGGCCTTTAGCAAGAGAGCCGTGTATAAAGTTGAAAGTCAAACTAGTTGATGCAGATTTACATGAAGATCCAGTTCACAGAGGACCAGGTCAAATAATGCCTGCTGTTAGATATGCGATAAGACAAGCGATGTTGTTGGCTGAAGCTACTCTTTTGGAGCCAAAACAAATCTTGAGGATCGATATACCAAACGAATACATGGGAATAGTAAGTAGGGAAATAGAAAATAGAAGAGGAGCGATATTGGAAATGAGTGAAGAAAGGGATACAATGATTTTAATGGCTAAAATTCCGGTTAGTGAGTTGTTCGGTTTCGATGCTAAATTAAAATCTTTGACGAGTGGAAGGGGTTTCTATAGTTTAGTAGACATAGTTTTTGAGAAATTACCAACTGAGTTAAGAGATCAGGTTATAAAATCGATAAGGAAGAGAAAGGGATTGCCAGAAGAAATACCTAAGGCAGAAATTTCGGCTGGTTAGATGTTGTTAAAAAATTTAAATTTAAACTTTGATTATAAGTATTTAAGTAAAAAATATAAAATTTAACAAGGAGGGATGAAAATGGCGAAGCCTCATATGAATCTGGTAGTAGTCGGGCACGTAGATCATGGTAAATCAACGATAGTCGGTAGGTTATTATATGAAAGTGGTGCTGTAAGAGATGAAGAATTGAGAAAATATCAAGAGTTGGCGAAAGAATTTAAGATAGAAGGAGGAGAGTTTGCCTATATAGTCGATAGAGAAAAGGAAGAAAGAATGAGAGGAATGACGATCGATATAATGCATAGACCTTTTGAGACTCAGAAATACTTCTTTACGGTTATCGATGCTCCTGGACATAGAGATTTTGTTAAGAACATGATTACTGGTGCTTCACAGGCAGACGCAGCGATTTTGGTTGTTTCTGCTAGGCCTGGTGAAGGTGTGCAGGAACAAACAAAAGAGCACGTTTTCTTGATAAAAGTTCTTGGTATAAATCAAGTCATCGTCGCCATTTCTAAAATGGATCTAGGGGGTTATAAGAAAGAAGTTTATGAAAAATTGAAGGAAGACGCTTTAAAGTTGTTGAAGTCTGTCGGTTATGATATATCGAAAATACAGGTCGTTCCTACGGCCGCTCAGTTTGGGGAAAATATTGTCAAAAGAAGTGATAAGATGTCATGGTACAATGGCCCAACTCTTGTAGAAGCTTTAGATATGCTACAAGTTCCGCCTAGACCAGTAGATAAACCTTTGAGAATACCAATTCAGGATGTATATTCTATAACTGGTGTAGGTACAGTCCCAGTTGGTAGAGTCGAGAGTGGCGTTTTGAAAGTAAACGATGTGGTTGTCTTCGAACCAAGTGGTGTTAAAGGAGAAGTTAAATCAATAGAGATGCATCATCAAAACGTGCCGCAAGCGATGCCTGGTGATAACATAGGTTTTAACGTTAGAGGAATAAGTAAAACCGATGTGAGAAGAGGAGATGTAGCAGGACATCCGAACAATCCACCTAGCGTGGCTAAAGAGTTTACAGCTCAAATCGTAGTTTTACAACATCCAACGGTTTTAGCACCAGGTTATACGCCTGTTTTCCACATTCACACAGCAACTGTTGCCGGTAGAATAGAAGAAATAATTGCAAAGATTGACCCAAGGACAGGACAACCATCACAAGAAAAACCTGAGTTTCTAAAGACTGGTGATGTAGCGAAGGTAAGAGTTGTTCCTCTAAGACCTGTGGTTGTAGAGAAACAATCTGATTTCCCAACTCTAGGAAAGTTCGCCATAAGAGACATGGGAATGACTGTTGCAGCTGGAATAGTTTTGGACGTGGTGAAGGCGAAGTAAGTTCTTTTAAACACCATCACGTCCCAATTCTCCTATTTTCTTTTATAATATCTCTATCGAAGCCGTCATCGAACTTTACCAGTAGAAAAATAAGTCTTTAAATCTCACAACCTTTTTTTATTGAAAAACAGATTTGAATTTATCATTAATTTTTATTTTGTTAGTTTTTTTGAGAGGAATTTTCGAAACAACACCCCTTTTTATTAACTTTTCTAAGATCCTGTGGGCATTGACTTTTCCAAGTTTAGAGGAAATCTTCGCTTGAGACAACTCTCCTCCATTCTCTATCAACATTTTTATGATCTCTCTTTCTCTAGGTTCTAGAATTTCTAAAATAGCTTCGACTTTCTTTAGTGATATTTTTTCTATTTTTGGAGAAAGCAAGTAGTAAACTATCAGACCAATTAACACACCAAATGAAGAAAACAAGGGGATTAAAGCTGGAATTGAAAAAGAACAAGCGTAGGCGTTCGCTTCCATGATCCTTATTTGTGCATAAAGAGTAGCTAAGGAAACAGAGAAAACAAAACTTGTTATAATAATTGCCAATAGAATAACTCTCCTATCCATATTTTTTTGTTTTTGTTTTCAAAATTTAAAGTTTCATAAATTGAAACCAAAGTTTATATAAGGTTTCAACTAACTTTTCTTATGGAATTGAGTGAGATTTTACAAAAGAGAAAAAATTCGAAAAGATTTTTTAAAAAAGCTTACTATACATATATCTCTAGAAGAAGAGAGATTTTGAGGGATTTAGATTTGAACGAACTTAAAAAAACGATTAGACGCATCAGAGAAGATTCTATTAAAAACGTTTTTGAGTTAAAGGAAAAGGCTGTAGAAAATTTAGAGAAGAATGGGGTAAAAGTTTTTGAGGCTAAGGATTCAAAAGAAGCTCTACGGATTTTGGAAAAGATAATACCAGAGGGCGAACTTTTGGTTAAAAGTAAGTCTAACGTTATAAAAGAGATAGGCTTTGAAGAAAGATTTTATAAGAGAAATAAGGTTGTCGAAACAGATTGTGGGGATTTTATAGTACAAATTTGTGGGGAAAGTTCTTCACATCCTGTTACACCGGCTTTACATATTCCATTAGAAAAAGTCGTCAAGGCAATAAGGAGAAGGTTCAGAGTTAGATTAAAACCTGAACCTGAAGAAATTGTGAGTTTCGTGAAAAATTACATTAGAAGAAAAATCTTTGAAGCGAAATATGGTTTGACTGGGGCAAATGTGATAACTTCAGACGGGTTCATTGTTATAATAGAGAATGAAGGTAATATATCTCTCGTTTCAAAAATTCCAAATAAACATATAATAGTTGCCAGCATAGACAAGATAGTTAAGAATTTAGATGATGCTATCTTGATTTCTAAGGTATTGTCATTCTATGGTACGGGTTCTAAATCAACTTCTTACATAAACATCATTTCATCTTTAAGTAAAACTGCTGATTTACAGAAGAAAATAGTCTACGGAGTTCATGGACCTGAGGAAGTGTATTTGGTTCTTGTGGATAATGGTAGAAGTAAAATTGTTAACACAGATTTAGAAGAAATTTTATATTGTATAGGTTGTGGGGCGTGTTTATATTCATGTCCGATTTATAGACAAGTCTTTGAAAGATATGGTAAAGATTACATAGGTGGGATAGGTGTTTTGAAAACTTTTATGATCGAAGGAATAGAACAAACCTTCAATTCAGGTTTGTATTTTTGCAACTTGTGTGGTTCATGTAAAGAAGTATGTCCGGTGAGCTTAGACGTTCCAGAGATCGTTAGAAAAATCAGAGAAATTAGTGTTAAAAGTGGTTATGAGACCAAAACTAATTCTGAAATGGTTGAGAATGTGGAAATTTTTGGGAATCCCTTTGGCAAAAGTTCAAAAAACGGTGAGGTTCAAGAAAAACTTTATTGTTGTTAGGTTGATGGTATGATAATAGAAAAAGTACTAAAACCAAATGTTTTGTATTATCCAGGTTGTTTGAAGAAATTTGTTTATAGAAATTTAAAAGAAAATTATGAAAAAATTTTGAGAGAAATGGAAGTTAAGTTTATAGAAGTGGAAGAAGAAGTTTGTTGCGGTTCGCCTGTCAGAAACGCTGGATATTTTCAACAATTTAGAAATTTGGTAAGGAAAAATTTTGAAGTTTTTAGGAAATACAACGTCGGAAAAATAATTTTAAGTTGTCCTGCTTGTTACTACACTTTTTCTAAGGAATATTCTAAGGTTTGTCGGGAGTGGAAAATAGAATGTGTTCATGCGATTAAAATGATCTGGGAAGGAATTCGAGACGGTAGATTGAAAATTTATAGAAAAGGTAGAGGAAAAGTAACATACCATGATCCTTGCCATTTAGGGAGGTATTCCGGAATATATGAAGAACCTAGAATGATAATAAAAGCGCTTGGATATGATTTAGTAGAAATGGAAGAAAGTAGAGAGACTTCTTTGTGTTGTGGTAGTGGAGGTGGCGTTGGTGCGAACTACCCCATTTTGGCGAGAGAAATAGCAAAAGAAAGAATAGAACAAGCTAAAAAAACAAGAGCTAAGATTTTAGTAACTTCATGCCCTCTTTGTGTCTTTTCACTTAAAAAATTTAGTGGTATAAAAACAGTAGAAATATCAGAGTTAATATTGTCTCATGTTAAGGTGAAAAAATGGTAGCGAGAAACAAAGAAAAAATAGTAACAATATTTTTAGTAGCTATTTTGTCAGCGCTTCTAATTTTCTTGATTCTAACAAACTTCAATTTTCTAAAAATAGAGGATTTAGAATTAAGTAGAGATCTTTCTCCAATCCAATTTATAACGATAGTTACTCTTTTGTCTTTAGCCGATTCTGTAAATCCATGTGTGATTTCTTTATTAACTGTTATGATAGCTACTTTGGCTTCGATGAGTGTGAGTAGAAAAGATATAATAATTAGGGCGATTGTTTTTACTTTGGTCGTTTTCGTTACATACTTCTCCTTAGGTTTGTTGATTTATTTTGGCTATTCTTTTTTCTATTCCATTTCTGTCGCGTCGAATGTATTCCATTATTTAAAAATATTTTTAGTTTCTGTTCTTTTGATCGCCGGGTTTATAAACATAAGAGATGCAATATTGGGCAAAAAATCGATTTTTTCTGTTCCA
This sequence comes from Candidatus Aenigmatarchaeota archaeon, assembly GCA_025057985.1. Taxonomy (GTDB): domain Archaea; phylum Aenigmatarchaeota; class Aenigmatarchaeia; order CG10238-14; family SpSt-28; genus SpSt-28. Next base: position 30,945 of record JANXEV010000004.1, on the reverse strand, counting down.
GAATTTACAAAAGGTGCGATTAAAAAACTCCTAACTTACACTTCTTTATTAGCCACTATTTTATTGGCAGCTACAGTGACCTTGGTTGAACTTCCGTGTACGGGTTTGTTTTATTTGGGGTTGATAAGTTTTTTACATTCCGTTCAACAAAATTTTTTCTCCACTTTGTTAATTTTATTTTACTATAATGTCCTTTTTATTCTACCAGAGATTCTAATAATTCTACTTCTCGTTAGAGGTTTGGAGCCGAAAGTGATACGTGAAAAAATTTATAAAAAACATAGAAGATTAATGAGATTTTTAGTAGGGTTGAGCCTGATAGGATTGGCCGCGGTTATTTGGTTTTTTCTTAGGGTGGGGTAAATGAAGGTCAAAAAATCGACTATAGCTTTTTTAGTAACGGTGTTTTTTGCTTCTTTTCTAGTCTATTTCGTTTTGAATTTTTTACCTTATCGAGAGAATTCCACAGATTCTTATGTTCAATTTTCTTGTAGAAAAGACATGGGAATATGTGAACATGAAGGGAAGATTTGTTTTAGAGAAAGTTTAGAAACGAAATATGGGAAAATTTTATATGATCCTTTTGATTGTTCTTCTGGTAAGGAAATAGAGTATGATTGTTATTCTCCAAAAACCTGTCTAATCTACTTCACCGGTATAGGTTGCCCACATTGCGCAAAAGTGGATCCTCATCTTTTTTATGGATTTGTACAAAAAAATCCGATAGTTTTGATCGAATATGAAGTATACAAAGATCGAGATAATGCTAAAGTGATGGACTGGTACGTTTCTAACTTGGTAAAGAATTTTACACACGCTGCAATACCGCAAATCTATATCAACGGTTCTATGTTTTTGATAGGCGATATACCAATTTTATCTAACTTAGCAAAATATGTTGAAAAATCTGAAGGTGTTTGTGAGTTAGATGTAATAAGAAGGGTTTTATTCGGAGGAGAGTTGGATAAAGACAACGATGAAAAATGGTTTTCTGGAGAGCCTAAAATTTGGTACTGTAACAGAGTTTTAGTTTTTAGAAAAGGAGAAAAACCTACAGAAGAGTTTTTTAGAGAGTTTTTCTCACCAAACTTTAACCTAAATTTAATGAAAGAAAAATTTTCGTGAAATACTTTTAAGTTTTAAAAAAACAATATAAGAATTGATTTATAGGTGAATGTAGATGCAGATAGCTAGAATAAAATTAGTAGGAAGAGATCCAAAAAAGTTGGATGAAATAGCTAGAGAAATTATTGAAGTTGCTAAAAAATTTGGTGTCGGTTACAAAGGCCCGATACCTTTACCAACGAAGATTTTGAAAGTCACGACTTTGAAAACTCCATGTGGTGATGGTACAGGTCACGGAAACGCGACTTATGATAAGTTTGAGATGAGAATTCACAAACGTGTTGTAGATGTGCAAGCCGACGAAAGGACTTTAAAACAAATTTTAAGAATTGGTATACCGCAGGACATTCACGTTGAAATAAAATTGATAGGATAGAAATATTATAAAATTTTCTCCTAAATCATTTTAATGAAAATAATACCTGTAGCTTTCGATTCTTTTGGAGTTAGAAGTCAAGCCACCTTGGTTTTAACAGACAGAAAAATTTTTATAGATCCTGGAATAGCACTAGGACCTTATAGGTATGGTTTAAAACCATCTAGTGAAGAATTAGAGGCATTCGATATATTGCGTAGGAGAATTATAAAAGAAGCGGACGATTGCGAAATTTTAATCGTCACGCATTATCACTATGACCATCACCCTTTTCCAGACGATGAGGAGATGTATTCTCTATTTGAAGGGAAAATAGTTTTAGTTAAGGACATTAATAAGGATGTGAATTTTTCTGGTATGCGTAGAGGAAAGCTTTTTTATGAAAAAGTAAAGTCTAAAGCTGAAAAAGTTTTGTTTGCCGATGGAGAGAGTTTTCAGTTTGGCAGAACGAAGATTAGATTCTCTAAAGGAGTGTGGCACGGTGAAGAGAAAAGTAAAGTAGGAAAGGTTTTGATGCTTACTATAGATTTTGATGGTAGAAAGTTTCTTTTTGGAAGCGATGCACAAAGTTTAGCGTGTGAAGGCTCTTTAAAATTTGCAATAGAAGAAAATCCAGATTTTGCAATAATAGACGGATATCCAACTATTTTTCTTGGTTATAAAATGAGTAAAAATTCCTTTGAAAAGGCTAAAGAAAACTTGAAAACTTTTGTAGAAAAAACCAAAGTCGAGGAAATAATACTAGACCATCATATAGCTAGGGACATTGATTATAAAAACAAGGCTGGTGATTTGTTTATGTTTTGTGAGGGTTTGGGAAAGAAGATAGTCACAGCAGCGGAATATTATGGTATGGAGAATTTTTTTCTTGAAGCTTGGAGGAAAAAGTTGCATGAAAAAACTTTAGATGTAGATTTACAAGTTTATTTTGAAAAGCTTTTTAAAAAAATGGAGGAGAAAAAAGCAAAAAACGTTTAGAATTTAGGATCTATTTCTTTTTACATTTTCTTGCCATTTCTTTTCACCCCTCCACCCTAATTAATATTTAGTTTTACTAGTTTATTAATGGTTCTTCTGAAAGTAGAGGGCTTGAAGGTTGAAGTAGAAAAAAAACAAATAGTGAACGGAGTTAGTTTTAGTTTAGAAAGAGGAGAAAATTTGGTTATTTTAGGGCCAAACGCTAGCGGTAAGTCCAGTTTAGCTAATGCGATAGCTGGCCTGCCACAATACAAAATCAAAGAAGGAAGAATAATTTTTAACGGAATAGACGTGACTTATTTCTCGCCGGAAAAAAGAGTAAAATTGGGAATAGTTTTGGCTTTTCAACATCCACCTGCTATAAGAGGTGTAAAATTTTCCTCTCTTCTAGAGAAGATTTCAAAAAAAAGAGTAAATTATTTCGGTTTTGACTACTTAAAGGATAGAGAGCTAAACGTTGGTTTTTCAGGTGGAGAGAAAAAAATTTCAGAGTTGTTGCAAGTTCTTTCGCTTTCACCCAAGTTAGCGATTTTGGATGAAATCGATTCTGGTTTAGATATGAAAATGGTGGAGAGAATTGGTGAAATAGTGAGAGAAAATTTGACAGAAAAGAATGTTGCTACTATTTTGATAACTCATAGAGGTGATATTTTAAAGACTGTGAAGCCAGATAAAGTTGCTGTGATGTTGGAAGGTAGGATCGTTTGTGTTTCTAAAAATTGGAAAAAAATTTTAGAGGTGGTAAAGAAATATGGATATGAGAAGTGTAAAGAGTGTAGAGAATGTGAACTATTATCAAGTTGATAACGAGGTTAGGAGAATTTTTAGTCTAGAAGGTGTAGAAGTTTTAAGTATTGTCGACGCGTGGGAAAAATATGACTGGGTTAGAGAGTATTTTGAAAAAAAACCAATCGGTGGATATTTTGTTTGGGTTAAAAAACAAATAGATGCGCCCATTTCCACTTGTGTAGGAATAGCTTCAAAAAAAATAGATCAAAATCTATGTAACTTGTTGGTCGTGGAAAAGAATATTAAAGTTAAAGGTAGTGTTTTTTGTTTTGCTTTCAGGAAAAACCTAAATTCGAAACATTCGGTTAAAGGAAAAATTTTGTTGAAAGAAAATTCTAGTATAGACTATGCCCATTTTCATGCTTTTGGTTTTTCTGATTCGGTTTTTATGGACTATGAGTTTTTTTTAGAGAAGGGTAGCAAATTAGAGTATATTTATAAAAATATGGGTGCACCAGTTTTTTTAGAAAGAAAAATGAACTTTCTGATTGGAGAAAACGCTTCAGTGACGAATAAATCTATCATTGTTGGTACCAAGTCGAACGTAAAAATTTTTGACTCAGCTTTTTTGAATGGTAGAAATTCGTCTGTGATTATGAAGTTGAGATTGGTCGGTAGAGAAAAATCAACTTTCGATTCTTCCACACAAATTTTTGGAAAGGAAGAAAGTAAAGGTCATCTGGACTGTCAGGGCTTGATTGTGGATAGTTTTTCTAAAATTTCTTTAACGCCGAAATTGGTAGTTGAGAATAAGAAATCAATATTGACTCATGAAGCTTCGATAGGTAGGATAAACGAAGAACAATTAAACTACTTAAGAGCTAGGGGTTTGAGTGAAAAAGAAGCCATAAATTTGATCGTTAATGGATTCATTTCTATTGATTAACATGAAGAATAAGAGCGTGGAAAAAATTTTTCATATTTTGAAAGAATATTTGAAAGAAGAAACAATGGTTTCTAAGTTTTCGGAAGAGAGAGTAAATGATTTCCAAATTTTGGTTGCTACGATTTTGAGCGCTAGGAGCAGGGATGAAATAACAGAAAAAATTTCTAGGGAGTTGTTTAAAGAAGTAAAGACACCAAAAGATTTGTTAAAGTTTTCTGAGGAAGAGTTGATGAAAAAAATATATCCAGTTGGTTTTTACAGAAATAAAGCGAGAATTCTTTTACGCTTGGCAAAAATGTTGGAAGAAGATTACAAAGGGAGAGTTCCGTCAAGAGAAGAAGAATTGTTAAAACTACCAGGCGTAGGAAGAAAGACAGCGAACATCGTTTTGTCGTTCGTTTTCAACAAACCAGCCATAGCTGTCGATACTCACGTGCATAGAATTTCAAATAGGATCGGGTTGGTTAAAACTAGAAAACCTGAGGAAACTGAGAGGGAATTGAAAAAAATTTTACCAAAAAGTTTATGGAAAGATGTTAACAATTTGTTAGTTCCTTTTGGGAAGAAAGTTTGCAAACCAATTAAACCTAAGTGTGGGGAATGTGTAATAAGAGAATTTTGTGAATATTATAAAAGATCTTTTTAGAAATTTCATATATATAAACATGTTTTATATAGAAAATAATATATTTTGTATGTTTTTTAATTTTGTAGAATCTATAAATTTTTAAAGAACAAGAAATAAAATATTTGAAATTAAAACATTTTATATGTGGTTTAATTTAAATCATGTATGTTATTTTTCAATAACTATAATACTATCAATATTTTTCACTACTCATGTATATGCCTCTTCCGAAGAAAATACTCTCCCCAAGTGTGTATATCATAGCTTGTTATTAATATATCCTAGTGTGGATGTTACATATATTGATGGGGGCTATGTTAAGAGATTTTCTGGAACAATGAGTGACAATTTACTTAGTAAAATTATCTCAGCTTATGCTGGACTAGATTTACTCATTTCCGAACTTTCTGGTGGAGCAGTTGAATCTACACACGAAATCGTAGTCGTACCAAAACCATTAAAAAAAATATCCCCACTACCTTACGGATATTGGCCAAGCCCTGAAGATGTTATGGAGGACTTAAAATATTATGCACCACCTGGAACTTATGATTCTGTTTTCGTAGTATGGTATAATGGACCAATTAATTTAAACTATTTCGGCTTGGGTGGTGTTTTTATAAACAACAAGACTACCATTTATTCTGTTATAGCATCTCATGAGGAATGGGTGTGGACATACGGTGGTAGGCCCGGAGAAGTATTTTTACACGAAATGCTTCATGGAGTTGAGATTTTCTTTTCTGAATTAGGATATCCGATGCCAGAAGGAGGACTTCATGGTGGTGAAATACACGGGTATGTTTGGAGTTATGAGAATGGATGGACCGAATGGTATCGGGATTTCATGCAAGGTCGAGTTTGGGAACCTAAACTTGGAAGATATACAGGTATACCAAAAGAGGCTTGGAGTGAACATTGTTCTCCTAGAGTTAAGATGATTAGAGATTTTCATAAAGAAATTTCAAAGATAATGAGTGAATACAACTCCCTCAACCAAGAATACAACTCCCTCAGAAACAACTACAACTCCCTCAACCAAGAATACAACTCCCTCAGAAACAACTACACTAGGTTAATAAATTCATGTAATTTGATTTCTCAAGAGGTATCAAAAATAATCGATGAGCATAAAAGTCTAAAAAATAGTTATGACATACTTAAACAAGAGTATGACGAGTTTAAAAATTTTTGCGATTCATTATTTAACTCATGTAATATATCAAGTAACAACTATACGTCGTTGATAAATATAAGATATAGTGGTGTAAATCAGGTGAGTGGAAAAGAAAAAAATATTTATAATTTCATGTTGATATTTTTACTATTTTTTTTGGTTACCGGAATATTAATTTTCTTTATGAAATTTAGAAATCAAAGACAAGAACTAATAAGTAGTAACATTTAAAATTTGTATAAAAGATCTTTCTAAAAATTTTTATGGTGGAAAAGATTTTTCTTTTGGATGTTGACTACGAAGTAGAAAAAGACAGCGGCGTGGTTTTGCTTTTTGGAAAAAATAAAGATGGGAAGAAAATTTTGGTGAAGAAGGAATTTCAAACTTATTTCTTTGTGCTTCCGTTTAAAGGGAGAGAGGAAGAACTTTACAAAAAAATAGAAAAATTGATGGAGAAGCACACCACTGTAACTAATATAGATTTTGTAGAGAAAAAAGTCGGTAAAGAAAAAAGAAAGTTAATTAAAATTTCGATGAAAGACCCTAGGAGAATTAAAGACGTTAGGGATGAGATAAAAAATTTGGAGGAAGTAGAAAACACTTTTGAATATAACATCCCGTTCTATAAAAGATTTTTAATAGACTATGGTATAAAACCATGCCAGTGGATAGAAATAGAAGGAGAATTAGTGGACGAGAATAAAGATGGATTTGATTTAGTTTTTAAAGCTACAAAAATCAATCAAACTGAAGAGTACTTCGAGCCAGAGCTAAAAATAATCTCATTAGACACGGAATGGGTTGAAGTAGACGAGAGAGAAAAGTTGATAATGATAAGTTTAAGTACAAAAAATTGGAGAAAGGTTTTTGCTCTGACTCAATGGGAAGGTAAACAAGACTTTGTCGAAAGTTGTTCGAGTGAAGAAAAAATGATTAAAAGATTTGTTGAGACGATAAAGGAGGAAAAACCTGATATATTAGTTACATACAACGGGGACTTATTCGATTTTCTAAAACTTAAACAGAAAGCAAAAAGTTTGAGAATAAAACTGGATTTGGTTTCAAAAGACAAGGATTTGGAATTTGTGAGAAGAGGGAAAGAGTCTGCAGCTAGAATTTTTGGTATCGTTCACATAGACCTATACCAGTTCATAGAAAGCATACTCTCTCCAAATTTGAAGACAGAGGTCTTATCTTTGGACGAAGTAGCAAAAGAATTGATAGGTGAGGGTAAGAAAGATTTAGAGTATCAAGAGATGAGCGATCTTTGGAGAGAAAGAAAAGAGTTAAGTAGAATAGCGGAGTACAGCATGTGGGATGCTTATCTAACTTATGAGTTGAGTAAAATAATATTGCCACAAATATTTTCTATTTCTAGATTAGTAGGAGAAATACCTTTTGACGTTTGTAGGTATAGCTATTCACAATTAGTAGAGGCATTTTTGATCAGGAAAGCTGTTGAAGATGGTCTAGTGATACCTAACTCTCCTAAGAGTGAAGAGAAAGAAACAAGGATGAGAGAATTGCCTTATAGAGGTGCAATCGTTGTAGAACCAAAAAAAGGAATTCACGAAAACATAGCAGTTTTAGATTTTAGATCGCTTTACCCAACGATAATAGTTACTCATAACATTTCTCCAGAAACATTAAATTGTACACATGAAGAATGTAAGATAAGAAATTCAGTTCCAGAGACTAGATATCATTTTTGTACAAAGGAAGAGGGTTTCATTTCAAAAAATCTAAAAACTTTGATAGAGAGAAGGAGATTTTTGAAAGAAAGAATGAAACTTTTGGATAAAAAATCGGTCGAATATAAAATTTTGGACAACGAGCAATATGCTACTAAAATAATCTCCAATGCGATGTATGGCTATTTTGCTTTCGTTGGTGCTAGGTGGTATAAAAGAGAGTGTGCAGAGTCGACAGCAGCCTTCGGAAGACATTATATTTCTAAAGTTTTAGAGTTTGCACATAAAGAAGGTTTTGAGATAATCTACGGAGATACGGATAGCATTTTTATAAGAAAAAAAGTAGAAAATTTGGAAGAAGAAGCTTTAAGATTTTCTGAATTAGTGAACGAGAGTTTGCCTGGGATCATAGAATTGGAATTTAGAGGAGTTTACAACTCAGGAATATTTGTCGCTAGGGAAAAAGGAGAAGTTGGGGCCAAAAAAAGATACGCTCTTATAGACAAAGAAGGTAAGCTTGAAATTCGCGGTTTTGAAGTAGTGAGAAGAGATTGGTGTAAGTTAGCGAAAGAAGTTCAAAGAAAAGTTTTGGAGTTTGTTCTGAAAGACAAAGATCCGGAAAAAGCGATTGGGTATGTGAGAGAAGTGATTAAAGATTTGAAAGATAGGAGAGTTAGGTTGGAAGATTTGATAATATACGAGCAGATAACAAAACCATTAAGCAAATACGAACAAATAGGTCCTCATGTGAAAGCAGCTATGAAAGCTAGAGAGAGAGGAATCATAATAACAGTAGGTTCGATAATAGGGTTTGTTATAACGAAGGGAGTCGGTAGTATTTCGGATAGAGCGATGCCTGCCGATTTTGTGAGTAGAGATGATTACGATGTTGACTACTACGTTAACAATCAAGTTATACCAGCGGCTCTTAGGGTTTTGAAAGCTTTAGGTTATACAGAAGACGATATCACAGGAAAAAAAGTCGAAGGTTTGGGTAAATTTTTTAAAGGTTAGTTAGGTTTTTGGTGCTATGATTCAAAATATTTTCATATTGTTTGACTCTTTGCTATTCAAAGATCTAAGAGAATGGTGATCTAAAAATGTTCAAAACTTTCCGAATTTTATATTTTCGATAGAAAAAATTTTATGGGGAAAAAAGAATATTTAAAAATCTCTATCGGAGCTTTGATTTTATTTGCATCGATTTTAATTCTTCTCACCACGAATTATAAGGGTTTGGAAAAAATAGAAGAAAATAGGTCAGAAGCCGTAGAAATAGTAGGATCGATTGAAAAAGAAACAGCTAAAACGAACGAAACGAATAAGAGTTTTGAAAAAGAGCCGAAACCGGTTACTGAGTTTGTGAAATTTTACGTTTATGATGAAGTTAGAAAATGCTACCCAAACGGTAAAATAATTTTTTACGGTGAGAATAGAAATTTAGAGGGTAGTCTCACAGAAGGAAGATTTTCGATAGAAAAAGAAACTCTAGAAGCATTAGGTAATAATTTAACAGTAGCTGCGGTTTTTTTAGCTTCGGAATGTGGTTTTAGAGACGAATTTTTGAAAAACTATAAGGTTGTTTATAAATGGTTGTTAGAAGGACTAAATTACACCCAATATGATTTGGCCTTTAATATAAGCGAAAGAAATTTTAAAAAACCTCTATATCTTTTAGAATATACAAATTACGTTAGGCCTTACGAAGTAAAGTGGTTTTACGAAGAGATCAAGCCAACTTTGAGTTTCAGCGGTATAATTTATGAGGATTTGTTCCAAATTAAAAGAAAGTTAGATGCTGAGTTTAGGTATAATTTTGAAATTGGAAATGAGTGGTTTTTTCCAAATCAAACTTTGAGTAAAAAGTACGCGGATTGTGAAGATTATTCCACACTGTTGCTTTCTCTTTTTAAAGTCTATGACCCGAATATAAAGTGTTACAACATTGGAGTTGTAGGACATCTAACCACTTTCTGTAAATTCAAGGAAAAAAATGAAGATTACTATACTATTGCGTTTTACGATCAAGGTGAAACTCAAATTAGAGAAAATTTTTATAATGCTAATTCTGAGTATGAAAAGTGTAGGAGAATTAAAGCGCTTTTAATAGAGTATTATTCTGTCTACGGGATAAATCCTCCTACTAGCGAAGAGAAGTGGGTTTACTACGCTTTTGACGATAAAAACGTCTTCTATTTTGAAGATTTAAAAGATTTTTGTGAATGGGTAGTGAGTCTTGGGTAGCTTTCCTTTTTAAGCTAGAAAAACAATAAAAAAATGATAAGAAGAAATTTAGTGATTTTGTTTTTTGTGGTGTTGGTTTCTTTAGTTTTTGTATTCTACTTCATACCTTCTTGGTATAAACCCGCGAAGGATAGAGAAAGTATAGGTAAGGAAGATTTATTGAAGGAAATTAAAACTTTTTCTTCCAAAGAGGATTTCAAACTCTACCTACTAAATACCAGCGATAAACTTTATTATCTCAGCGAATTAGCTCCAGACGCTTGGGGCGTTTTTGGAGCAAGAATAGGAGAAGGAGAAGCAAAAGACGTGGCTCCAGAGAGGTTTTCTCCCACTAACGTGCAAGTTGAAGGAATAGATGAACCTGATATAGTTAAAACCGACGGTAGAAAAATATATTTTTCTGACACTAATTTACATTTCTCTAGGTTTGGTGTTTATATAACATTGGGAGAAAAAGGCACAAAAATCATAAAGGCTTTTCCACCAGAAGGCTTGGAAGTTAGATCAAATATAGATGAAGCAGGAAATCTACTTCTTTACAATAACGTTCTTGTCGTACTTTCTCCAGGAAGCATAACGGGCTATGACGTCTCAAACGATAGGACACCAAAAAAACTTTGGAAAATAGAACTAAAAGATGCAATAGTCGGTTCCAGACTCTACAAAAATAAAATCTATTTGGTTTTGAGTAGCCTTATAAATTCTGAAGAGCCATGTCCAGTAATTCTCGGTCATTTAAACGAGCAACCAATTTTAGTAGAATGTTCAAAAATACATCATCCATCGGAATTTGTCCCAATCGATTCTGTTTACACGATAATGGTTTTGAATCCTGAAAATGGGGATGTGGAAAACTTAGTTTCTTTTGTAGGACTTAGTTATTATTCTGTAGTTTATATGTCTACAAACGCGATTTACTTAACCTATGTTGAGACGATTGATTATAAAAATCTTTACCTAGATGTTATTGTTGAAAAGTGCTCAGACCTCTTTCCACCTCACGTGATGGATAGGTTGAAAGCTTTGAAAAATGAAAAAAATATTTCGGAGGAATCTAAAATGGTTATTATAGAATTTATAAACTCATTAGACTATGAAGAAAGAGAGCGAATAGATCTAGAAATCGAAAGGAGAGCTGAGGAGTACATTAAAGAGAAGAAGAGAAATATTGTAAAAACTAATATTATAAAAGTAGGTTTGGACATGAAATTAAAATCCATAGGAAAAGTCCCCGGAGTACCTTTGAATCAATTTTCTATGGATGAATATCTTGGATATTTTAGGATTGCTACTACTGTTGGTACTGGACTGGAAACAGCTAACGATGTTTATGTGCTTGACGAAAATTTAAGATTAGTAGGTTCTGTTGAGGATCTTGGTTTGGGTGAGAGAATTTACTCCGTGAGATTTATTCAGGATAAAGGTTATGTGGTGACTTTTAGACAAATCGATCCTTTTTATGTTTTGGATCTTTCCAACCCTACGAACCCTGTGGTAAAGGGTGAGCTGAAGATTCCAGGTTTTTCATCTTACTTGCACCCAATAGAAGAAAATAAAATTATCGGAATAGGTATGAATGAATCTAAGGTTAAGATTTCATTGTTTGATGTTTCTTCTGCAGAAAATCCGATAGAAGTGGACAATTATATCTTGGAAGAGTACTGGTCTGACGTTTTAAAAACGCACCACGCCTTTTTGTTAGACAACAAACATAAAATTTTCTTTCTACCCGCAGGAAGTAATGGTTACATCTTTTCTTACCAAAATGATAAAATTGAGTTGAAGAAAGCTATTTATGGGATAGGAGCTAGAAGGGCATTGTATATAGATGACTATCTTTACGTTATAGGTGATGAAAAAATAGAGGTCTTCTCTGAGTTGAATTGGGAAAAGGTAGGAGAGATCGAGTTGTAAGTTTTAGATTTAATTCTCCTAGCGAAATTAAATAAATGATCGGGTTTAAAGAAAGTTTGTCTATTTTGAAGAAATATAAAATACCGATTTGTAGGAGTTATTTTTCTTTGGATTTGTCTGTCTTGGAAAAAAGGATGAAAAATTTGGAAAAAGCAGTTTTGAAGGTCTATTCGAGGGACGTCATCCATAAAACTGAAATGGGGGCAATAATGACTGATATTAGAGGTGTTGATGAACTCAGACGAGCTTATAAGAAAATTTTGGAAAATGTTTTTTCTTTCAAAGATGATGCTAGAATAGAAAGTTTTGTTTTGCAGGAACAAGTTAAAGGTTTAGAAGTTATTATCGGGGGTAAAACAGATGAAGTGTTCGGTAAAGTTATAGTTTTTGGAGCAGGAGGGATTTACACTGAGATTTACAGAGACGTTTCTTTAAGGAGCTTACCTTTAAGAAAGGATGATGTAGAAGATATGGTCAGACAAACAAAAGTTTACGAAATTTTAAGAGGATATAGAGGAAAAAAGTACGATTTCACTTCTTTGTACAATCTAATTCTTAAATCTGCGAGGATGTTTTTAAAAGAAAAAATAAAAGAGTTCGATTTTAACCCTGTTATAGTAACAGAAAAAGGTGCTTATGTTGTCGATTGGAGGTTTTTAAGATGATGGAAAAGTTTTTTTATCCAAGGTCTGTGGCAATCATCGGTGCTAGTCAGAAAGAAGGAAAGATAGGTTTTTCTTTGGTGAAAAATCTAAAAGAGAAATTTAGAGGAAAAATTTATCCTATCAATCCAAACGCAGACTCTATTTTAGGTCTGAAAGTTTACCCTTCTGTTTTAGAGGTAGAAGACGAAATCGATTTATGTATAATTGCTGTCAAGTCGAATATAGTTCCAAATGTTTTAGAGGAATGTGGAAAGAAGGGCGTGAAAAACGTTGTCATAATATCCGCTGGATTTTCGGAAGCTGGAGAAGAAGGTAAGGTTTTGGAAAGAGAAATAAAAAAGATAGCCGAGAGATATAGAATAAGAATAGTCGGTCCAAACACCATAGGAGTTTTTAATCCGGAAATAGGTTTAGATGCTACTTTTTTCTTAGATCAAGACGTTAATAAACCTGGCGAGGGTAATGTTTCGTTTTTTTCTCAATCGGGGACAGTTGCAGTTTTGGCCATGGAAAGTTTTTCTGAGTCTAATATAGGGATATCCAAATTGATTTCTTACGGGAATGCATGCGATATAAACGAGAGCGATATAATTCAATATTTTCTAAAGGATGAGAAAACGAAGGTTATCGCGGGTTTTATCGAGGGAATAAGAGATGGTAAAAAATTTTTAGAGGCCGTTAGAAATGCTAGAAAACCTATAATTTTGTTGAAAGGTGGAAAAACAAAGTCAGGTTCTAGGGCGGTTTCATCTCACACTTCCTCTTTAGCGGGAGATTACTTTGTTTTTTCAAATGTTTTGAGACAATTTAAAGTTAGAGAGGCGAAGACTTGGGAAGAATTGGTAGACAGTGTTAAAATTTTTTCTTTCATGGAAAAAGTTAACGGTGATAGAGTTTGTGTTGTGACTAACGGAGGAGGTTTTGGCGTTCTAGCTTCAGACGAAGCCGAGAAGAACGAATTAAAATTACCTGAACCTTCAGAAGAATTGAAGAAAGATTTGGAAAAAATTCTACCACCTTTTGCGAGTTTGAAAAATCCGATAGATATTATAGCAGACGCTACACCAGAAAGGTATAAGCAAGTTTTTGAAGTTTTAGAAAAACATGATGAATACGATGTTTATTTGGTGGTCGTTTTAACACAAACACCAATGATAAACGAGGGAATAGTTGAAGCTATTCTTTCTTTTAAAAAACCTAAAGTTGTTTGTATGAGTGGTAAGAAATCTATCGAAATGATAAAAGAATTGGAGAAAAGAAAGGTGCCGGTTTTTCATTCCCCAGAAAGAGCAGTAAAGGCTATAAAAATTCTACTGTCTTGAAATCTCCTCTCCTACCGTTATTGTTGGTTCTATTGGTGAATATCTTCTAACGAAATAAGTGTCAAAAAAATAGGGAGGTCTATGTGGTGTTGTTATTCCACCTGTTTTCTCATATCTTCCACCTAGGTTGTAGTTTAGAACTAAAACAGGAGTATTTCTAATCAAATAACCTCCTGTCCCATCCCCTAGTTGTCCATACCAATTATTCCCCCAACACATCACCGACCCATTACTCAACAAAGCACAAGAATGTTGACCTCCTAATGAAACTCTCCCACCTATAGGTCCATCAAAACTTAAATTAAACGCCAAGAAAGTATTGTAACCATTACCTGTAGAAACTAGGCTAGCATTTCCATAAAACATGTAAATCTTTTTTGTTGAACCAGCAGAGATAGACGGCATTCTAACCCAAATTCTTGTGTCACTCGTACCACAAGTATTTGGTTTAATCCAATAATTTAATAAAGTTCTCATATCACTATCAGCAAGTCTTATGTCTCCACAATCGCTTCTCATTTTACCCTGGGAAATGAGATTCTGTGTATTCAACGTAACTAAAACCTGATAATCCGTTAAATTATTCTGATTCAAAGAATTATCTATAACTATCTCCCTCTTATACCTAAACCCATCCAACCAACCATTTTTTGTTTCCTCCCATTCTATAACATAAACATCAAAAACCCAAGTTCTCTTAGTGTTAGTAAAAAACATCAACTTTCTATCCCCACTAGGAATCGGCTCTTCAAAATCCAAAACAATAACATTACCATAAGTCCTATTTGCTATTCTATATTCTCTCCCATCCACATATACTTTCAAAACCGTATACTCAGGAGGAGCTCCAGGAGCAAGAGCTATTATTCTCTTATTAGTTACAGTGACTAACTCCAAATATTCTCCTAACCAATTTATACGTTTAAAACTTTCTTCTTCCACTTCCTTAGCTGTTTCAGAAAGATACTCACGCATAAAACCAAAAATTACTATAGAGATAAAAACTACGATAGAAATCAAAATAATAGAAGCAACAAACTGAGAAATACCTTTGATTTTAATTCTATTTATTGTAATCTTTTTCATAATAAAAGATAAGATTGAGAAATATAAAATTTTTTAGGTTTGTAAATTTCGTAATGCTTAAAGTTTTTGTGTTAATGGTGTGAAATAGAAAATTTTACTCGCCCCCGGCGGGATTTGAACCCGCGACCGTCACCTTTCATCCTTTTCTCAAACCTTCTCGATAGAAGGGTGCCGCTCTATCCAAGCTGAGCTACGGGGGCTCATTATAAATTATTTAATGATGTTTCTTTTAAATTAAAAGATGGAATTGGATTTTAAGAAGATTGTGGAAATAGAGAGAAAGTGGCAAAAAGAGTGGGAAAAAAGCAAAATTTTCGAATCTAATGTTAGCGATAAAAGAAAGTTTTTTATAACATTTCCATACCCATATGTGAATGGCGCTCCACATATCGGTCATAGTTATACTTTCTTCAGGATAGAATCATATGCCAGGTTTAAAAGATTGCAAGGATTTAACGTTTTATTTCCACAATCATTCCACGCTACTGGCGAACCAATTCTAGGGACTATTGAAAGATTGAAAGAGGGGGATGAAACACAAGCAGCGACTTTTAAACTTTTTGGTGCGAGTGACGAAGAAATAAAAAATTTTGTAGAAAAAGGGCCAGAGTACACGGCTATGTTTTGGATGAAAAAATGGATAGAAATTTTAAAATTGGCAGGAGCTTCTATCGATTGGAGAAGAACATTTATAACGGCTATAACACCGATGTATAATAAATTCATAGAATGGCAGTATAACACGCTCAAAAAGAAGGGATATATTGTTCAAGGGACACATCCTGTCGTTTGGTGCCCTAAGTGCCAATCTCCGACCGGTGATCATGATAGATTGAAGGGTGAAGGAGAAAGTCCGGTAGAGTTTTACATAATAAAGTTTAAACTGGACTCAGGAGAAATAATACCTTGTGCGACTCTAAGACCAGAGACCATTTATGGTGTGACAAATATCTGGATCAAACCAGATACGAGTTATTTAAAAGTAAAGATCGGCGAGGAAATTTGGATATTAAGTAAAGATTCGTGCATTAAACTTTCAGACCAGTTGAAGAAAATAGAAATTTTAGGAGAATTAAATTCAAACACTTTACTCGGAAAACTTGTAACCAATCCTATAACTGGTGAAGCTGTACCAATATTACCTGCTAAGTTTGTTGAATTGAAAATAGGCACAGGAATCGTTATGTCCGTTCCAGCTCACGCACCTTTCGATTTTATCGGTTTGCAGGATTTAAAGAAGGTCGAAGATTTAAAGATGAGGGAGTTGGTGGAGGGAATTGAAATTAAAAAGATAATTTACACTCCTGGTTTAGGCGAAATACCAGCTAAAGAAGTTTGTGAAAAATTTAATATTTCTAATCAAGATGAGAGAGAGAAATTAGAATTAGCGACTGAAGAGTTGTATAAGAAAGAGTTTCACAAAGGAGTTATGATAGTCGATGACTACAAAAACGTTCCGGTTAGCGAAGCTAAGAAAAAAATTATAGAAAATCTGAAAAAGATTAACTCTTTAGACTCTATTTGGGAGCCTAGCGGAGAAGTTATATGTAGATGTAAGACTAGATGCTACATTAAGATATTGGAAAACCAGTGGTTTTTGAAGTATTCTGATTTAGAGTGGAAGAAAAAAGCGAAAAAAGCCCTGTCTAGTATGAGAATTTGCCCTGAGGAAGCGAGAGAGCAATTTCTCAATACGATAGATTGGTTAGAAAATAAGGCATGTGCAAGAAAAACTGGGTTAGGAACGAAATTACCTTGGGATAAAGAATGGATTGTAGAGACGCTGAGCGATTCTACTATTTACATGTGTTTATACACAATCTATCATTTGATTAAAGATTTGGACGCAGAAAAAATAAAAGACTCTTTCTTTGATTACATTTTCTTAGGTAAGGGGAAAGTTAGGGATGTGGTGAGAGAAAATTTTGTAAGTGAGGACGTTTTGGAAAAAGCTAGGAAAGAATTTGAATATTTCTATCCTGTTGACTTTAGAGGCTCTGGAAAAGATTTGATACAAAATCATCTTACTTTTTTCATTTTCCATCATGTGGCCATATGGGACGAAGAAAAGTACTGGCCAAAAGCTATAGGTGTAAATGGATTTGTAAACGTCATGGGAGAAAAAATGAGTAAAAGTAAAGGAAATGTTATACCTTTGATAGACTTGATAAATCAATTCGGCAGCGATCTGGTAAGGTTAAACATAATTTCGTCCGCCGAGGATCTAAATGATGCGGATTGGAGATTCGAAAATATTCAAACTTTCTTCGAGAGAATAAAGTCTATTTTCTGGTTGATAGAAAATTCAAAAAAAGCTGAGGTTAGGGAAAAGAAAAACATAGATAGATTCATAGAGGTTTATGTGAAAAAAAACATTTTAGAAGCGGAGAAGATGTACGAAGAGTTAAAATTTAGGAGCGCCTCTCAGCTTTTGATCTTTGATATTCTAAACAAAATCGATTGGTACCTAAAAAGAGTCGGTGGAATAGAAAGAGCAAATAGGAAAACTTTGGAAGAGATTTTAAAAGTCTGGGTAAAAGTTCTATCGCCCTTGCTACCACATTTGTCCGAAGAAATGTGGAGTATGTTGGGAGAGAAAGGTTTTGTTTTCGAAAGCGGTTATCCTAGATTCGAAATCATAGAGGAAAAATATATAGATTTTGAAAACTTTATTCAACAAACGACGAATGACATAAAAGAGATAATTAAGATAGTGAAAAAAGAACCAAAAGAGATCTTTATAATAGTTGGAAGTAAGAAAAAATTTGATTTGTATGAGAGTTTCTTAAACGGAAAAATACCTTCAATGGAAGCTGTTTTGAAGTCTGTAGAAGATGAGAAAGAAAAACAAAGTATGGTAAAGTTTTACAAAAAAATGGAGGACGCATATAGAAAGAAAGAGTTGACTAAAGTTCTAGATAGAAAAAATCAAATTGATTTGTTGAAAGAGAATTTAGAATTTTTCGAGAGAGAGTTTGGATGCAGAGTGAATGTTGTGGAAGAAGAAGAAAGTACTTTGGAGAAAAAATATCAAGCGACACCTTCAAAACCGGCTATATATTTTTTATCCTAGAACTATAGAGACCGTTTCGATTAAGGCTCCTAAAAATAGAAGGAAAATTCCTACTAAAAGTAAAAATGCTATAGCTTGAAAAATCTTGGCGTCTATCACATTTTTCACTATACAATTTGAAGCTATACCGCCAGCTATTGCTCCTAAAAAGTATGCGAGTATTTCTAAACTACCGTGTGGAAAGTAGACTAAAACAGCTAATGGTAGTGCACTCATTCCACCTAGCGCTTTCGCCGTCATCCCAATTGCTGTTGATAGTATTGAAGCGTTCCAGGTAAGGATGAAAACTGCTCCAGCTCCGTAGATGAGAGAGAAAGCGAAACAAACCATCAAGACGCCAATATTATTAAAGAATATTGTTTGGAACGCGCCGCCAAAAGAAAAATAGCCTCTAATCGACTTTATTTCGTTTATTTGGGTTTGAAATGTTTTGATCGAAATTTCTTCTGGTAGGATCATGTAAAGTATGGAGAGAACTGTCGTGATTCCTATGAAGATAGAAGCATATGCTAGAATGATTTCTTTATAGTATGAGAAAACCGAAATTATACTTTTTGGCCTTTCTCTTGAACTTTTTTTGAATGCATATTTGTTCAATCTGAAAGTAATCGGTATCAAACCAATTGTTATGAGAAAGACGGAATACAGTCCCACGTCGTGTTTAAAGATTATAAAAGATATTAGAAAAGAGACGAATGTTATTATCATCGTAGCTATTAGAAATTGCCAAGGCGTTTTTAAACTTTCTTTTACCCTAATTATCGATTCAACTACCATAAAATTATACTGGTGTGAAAAGTTTTATTCTTTCAAACCGAGAAAAGAATTTATGGAGAAGAAAGCTGCGGTTTTGATTTTGATATTGATTCTTTTCATGTCTTCGATAGCCTACAATTACACTTTAGTCTTCCAAACTCCTGAAGTGGAGTTACCTAAGGAAAAAGTGCTAAGCAGAATTTCTGAGGCCCAAAGGGATATTTTGTTGAGAGATGGTTATACTTTGATATACTATAACTATACTTCTGAAGACGAAATAAAGAGATATTTGGAATACTTTGTGTCAAAAAATGACGCTTACCTTATAGGAAATAATGTCGGCAGCTTAGGTGAAGACTTCTTAAAAGTAGAAAGTTTAAAAGGAAGTAGGGAGATGAAGGACCCGTCTTTGAATGATACGATTGATTTGATATGTGAGATAATCACCTATCCACCGTTAGAATGTACGCTGAGGGAAATAGAATGAAGTCACAAAAAGAAGAAGCAAAGATTTTCATTAAGAATGATTTAATCTTTTCTACAAACCTAGAGCTATCTCAAAGTTTTTTTGGAGAAAAGAAAAACAACAAAGTTTACTTACATCCGATAGAGCTTTTCTATCTTAGCAACATCAGGAATCTTAAAGTTTTGGAAAAAAATGAAGAGTTGCCACTTCAGCAGATTTTTAAGAGATTTTACTCGCCGTCCTACTTTGTTAAATACAACGTTTTCAGAGATTGGAGAGAAAGAGGGTTGTTCATAACTTTTCCAGAGAGAATAAGCCTCAAAAATTTTGGTAAGAGCCCGATAAAAAAGTATCCTTCTTCTACTTACAACCTCAACACAAAGATCACAATTTATTTTTTGAAAGAGGAATGTTTTTCTCTAGCTTTCGGAAAAGAAGCTAGAAGTTTGTTTGAAAATCATTGGTTTGGTCAATGGGGTGTCTATAAAAATGTGGATAGAGGGAACAATCTAACTTTAGATCCAGTAGAAACTGCTTATTTGGCGAAGAAAGGATTTAAGGTTATTGAGCTTTCGAGCGATTCAGAAATAACTTTTGAAGAGATTTGTAAAGAAATACAGAAAAGAATTCCATACTTTTCTAGAATTCTAGAGGTATATGAAGATTGGAGAGACAGAGGCTTTATACTAAAAACTGGGTTTAAATTTGGAACTCATTTTAGAGTCTATTTTCCTAATGCTAGGCCAGTGTCGAGCAAAAAAGAATGGGTGCATTCTAAACATGTGTTACATGTATTTCCGAAGGAAGTCAGTATGCCAATGAGCGAATGGTCAAGAGCCATAAGAGTAGCGCATAGTGTAAGAAAAACTTTTATAATGGCTATACCTGGAATGAAGGAAGAAGATTATTTGAAAGAAAAAACACCGATAGACTTCGTGGCTTGGCACAGAAAATCAGGGAGCCAAGTTGAAAGACCAGATCAAGATGACCCATCTTTTCTTGTACTTTCTTTAAACGAAGATGAAAATCTAAGTGGGAAGATGTTAGCAAGCGCTTTAGATAGAGCTGATGAATTAGGTTTAAGGTTGTTGATAGCTATTAATGACAGAGAAACCAGTATCACTTACTACTTGGCTAACAGAATCGATTTACCAGATTCGGAACATAAATACTATGAAATAGAATGGTTTACTCCGTAACTTTTCGATCGACGTTTTTCTATCATTCGATATAACTTATCAAAGAAGCATATCCGACTACATGCTCGTAGTCTCTACTAGTTTCTGCACTTGTAGAGTATTTTACGAGTTCAATTTTTCCGTTCAATTTTTCCGTTATCGAAATTAAAGTCGCTATTGCGCCGTATCCACAAGCTGTGGCTTTGATTTTTCTTAGAGTTAGGTAGAAATTTTTTAAATTCATAGATTTTATAGCCTCGATGATTGTTTCGTCTTTTCTAACCACAGATTTGTAGTCCTCGTAGTGAGTCAGATCGGAGCTAGAAATTATAATAAAATCTTTCTTCGTTTTTAGTATCGATTCCGAGAGATCTTCGGCTACTTCTTCTGACTGATCCATCAAACATATAGGAACTATTTTAAAAGAATTTCCGTAAAGATATTGTAAAAAGGGTATTTGTACTTCTATTGAATGTTCTTCCATATGTGCGATTTCATCTTCTTCTGCATACCTAGAATTTTCTATGATTTCTCTTGAAAGTTCTTCATCGATTTCTACTTCACCTAATGGTGTTTTCCATTTTCCTTTCGAATAAACAGAAACTTTTTTACCATAACCAGTGTGGTTAGGTCCTATTATCACGGCAGTTTTGATTTTGGTAGGTAGATGAAAATAGCCGAAAGATGCGGTCTTTCCTGAATAAATGAAGCCGGCATGTGGTACTACGAGACCGATAACTTTTTTATCAATTTTTTTCAGATTTTTTCTTGCTTCTTCAAAAAAACTAGCTAACATAGATTCCAAATCTTTTCTATATCTCGGATAAAAATAGCCAGCAAATCTTGGTTCTCTCATAATGATTTTTTCTTTAGAGTTCTTTAATTTTTTAGCGAACTAGTTATGAAATTTTTCCGGTCGAAATAGTTTTCTTAGTCACATTCTCATTGTCGACTCACTACTTTTAAAAATGGTTTAGAAAAATTGTGAACTCGTGTTTTTGAAGAATAAGTATGTTTTAACTTGATGATTTTCCATCAACTCTTTTCACAAAGCCTTAGTCTTAAATTTCTATGGAGTGGTTATATTTTTTTGGTGTTGCTGGGAGAAAAATTTAATTTTTCTTTAATAGGTACGACGATTGTACCTTCTCTTTTATCACCGATTTCGATGGCCAGACCTTTTAAAAAAAGATAGGCAGTGTAAGCAGCAGTCACAGCATCTAATTCATCTCCTGTTAACTTTCTATTTTCGAGTTTTATTCCAAATTTTTCCAAACCTTTTTTTAGTTTTTCCAAACCTTTTTGTTTTCTCGGTATTCCTAGCAAATCTTGTGTGGCACCTGGGTAAACTTCTATAACTTTGAATCCTAAATTTTCTAACATCCTTCTAATTTTTATTCCCCTTTCCGTGAGCCTTCTCATAGGGCCAAGTGTGATTGGAAAGAACTTTATTTTTAACTCCCAAAGTTGTTTGTCACATTTTCTAAAGTGGACGTTCGACTTTCTGAAGATGTTCTTTCTACCTAACGGAAGAGATAAAGGAGCATCTATACCTACGATATCGGGTTTGTATTTCTTAACGATTTCGACCATTTCCTGGTCTTTGTAAATTGTACGACATTTTGCGTATAATTTTTCATCTAGAAAACATAAACCTGAACCTCTTTTTTCGCTGGCAGATAGATCAATACCGATGACTTTAATCAAACTTTTTTGGACCATAACTATATTTATCAGCGAAAAAAGAAGTCAAACACAGTCAAAAATATTTAAATATCCTTATTTTGATAATTAATAATAGCTCGCTGGTGTTGGATTCAGAGGAAACCGTTTGGTTTTTCAATGAAGAATCTGGTCGAAGCGAGCTAGAATTTTATCCTTGAGTGAAAAAGCTCAAGGTAAGGTTGATTCATGATACCTTAGAGGTAGGGCCCTCGCCAATTCTGGCTGATCCCGCCAGAGACCACCGCTATCCGGGTCCGACTAAGCCATGCGAGTCGTGAGGGGTAAGCCCTCGGCGTCCTGCTCCGTAATACACAGTCAACCTACTCTGGGGAAGGGGATAATCCCGGGAAACTGGGGCTAATACCCTATAGGTGTAAGGTACTGGAAGGTCCTTACACCGAAAGGACGTTCGTAGTCGCCCCAGAATGGGACTGTGGGGTATCAGGTTGTTGTCGGGGTAATGGCCCGACAAGCCGATAACGCCTACGGGCCATGAGAGTGGGAGCCCGGAGATGGACTCTGAAACATGAGTCCAGGGCCTACGGGCCGCAGCAGGCGCGAAACCTTCGCAATGGGCTAACGCCCGACGAGGGGACCCGGAGTGTCCGTGCTCTGCACGGACTGTTGCTCTCTATAAACAGGAGAGCGAGGAAGGAGTGGGTAAGACGGGTGCCAGCCACCGCGGTAATACCCGCGCTCCAAGTGGTGGTCACGATTATTGGGTCTAAAGCGCCCGTAGCCGGTCTGATAAGTCCCTGGTGAAATCCTGTAGTAAACTGCAGGGCGCGCCAGGGATACTGTCAGACTTGAGACCGAGAGAGGGTAGCGGTACGCATGGGGTAATGAATAGTGTGTGTGCACTATTCACCCTAAGGGGTTAAATCCTGTAATCCCATGCGGACCACCAGTGGCGAAGGCGGCTACCTGGAGCGGGTCTGACGGTGAGGGGCGAAAGCTAGGGGAGCAAACGGGATTAGATACCCCGGTACATGAGTTAGGGTATCTTCTGATTCCTAGATGAAGATTATCTAATCCTTTGATGATCGATGAAATCTTGCTCCTCTGCTAGGGCTCTAACTCATGCGGGAGAGTCCTAGCTGTAAACGATGCCCGCTTGCTGTTGCAAGCTCTTCGGGAGCTTGCAGTGGCGGAGCGTAGGTGTTAAGCGGGCCACCTGGGGAGTACGCCCGCAAGGGTGAAACTTAAGGGAATTGGCGGGGGAGCACACAAGGGGTGGGACGTGCGGTTCAATTGGACTCAACCCCGAGAACCTTACCAGGGCCGACGGCAGGATGAAGGTCAGGCTGAAGACCTTACCAGACGAGCCGAGAGGTGGTGCATGGCCATCGTCAGCTCGTACCGTGAGGCGTGCCGTTAAGTCGGTTAAATCGCTAAGCCATCAAAATTTTTGGAAGAATGAAACTTTTTATTCGAGGCTTAGCGAGACCATCGAACTCGACCAGAATCTATCTGGTCGGGGTTGAAGCGAGACCCTCACCCCATGTTGCTACTACCTTATTTAATAAGGTAGGCACTCATGGGGGACTGCCCGCGATAAGTGGGAGGAAGGAGGGGGCGACGGTAGGTCCGTATGCCCCGAAAGCCCTGGGCCACACGCGCGTCACAATGCGCGCTACAAAGGGATGCAACCCCGAAAGGGGAAGCCAATCCCCTAAAAGCGCGCCCAGTTCGGATCGAGGGTTGTAACTCACCCTCGTGAAGCCGGAATCCCTAGTAGGCGGACGTCATCATGTTGATCGGAAGCAAATGATTTACATGCACCACTTCGAATCAAAGAATGAGGAACGAAATAATTATGATCTTCCGATCGACATGAAAGCGTTCGCCGAATACGTCCCTGCTCCTTGCACACACCGCCCGTCAAGCCAACCGAGTGAAGTTCCCTCGAGGCCGAAAGGTCGAGTGGGAACTTCGCGAGGGGGGCTAAGTCGCCACGGGCGGCCAGACGAGTCTTAAACTCGAATGACGATTTGGAATGTCTGGCTACCGGCGATAAGGTAGCCGTAAGGGTTAGCAGAGATTAGATGAAAAAATGGTTTGACTCTGATCAGTGATGAGTGAGGAGGTGATTAAACCTCTGCTAACTCGGCAACTGGAAGGTGCGGCTGGATCACCTCCTTAATTTTAGGAGCGGGGGTTAAACCCTACCTCTAAGGCATGAAAAATAGATCAAAGAATTAATTTTCTAACTTGAAAAAATAAAATGGTAAGAAAAAATTTAAAACACGTTTTTATGATATTCCTGTTTTTTCTACTTTCCTCTTTCTTTTCAGATTTAGCTTACTCTCTCTCATGTACAATAAGACTGGGTAGTTGTGAAGCGAACGAAAGGTGTTTGTTTTCACTCTACTCGACTATAAATTCTCATGTCGGTTCTTGTGGGTACTATCAATACAACTTATGTTGTGATCAAATCTTTAGCTATGTGAATCAAACATGTAATTCATCAACTCAACCTATCCTCTCTTTTTTTAGAATCAACAACTCTCACGTTTCTCACCCTAACTACTATGACATCAAACTTTGTGCAGGCTATTCGACTTATCCGTTGGAGTGTGAGATAAAAACTGCTTGTATGGAAGATGAAACCTGTTTGATTTCTATGTACTCTACACAAGATTCTCATGTCGCAGAATGTGGTTATTACTCTAATAAAGTTTGTTGTAAACAGCTTAGCGATTTAGTGTTAAACTACTCTTCGCTTGAACTTCCATACAAACCTATTTTTGGTACGAATGTTTTAATAAATTTTACAATTTGGAATGAAGGCGATGTGGATGCAAACGGTGTGAATGTTTCTTGCTACGAGAACGGAATTCTTTTCGACTCGAAAATTATAAACGTTAGTAAAAAATCCCTACACAAAACGTTCTGCAACTGGACAGTGAGTTGCAACACGAACATTTCCGTTAGGGCCGATCCATCTAATTTTGTAAAGGAGTTGAATGAGACGAACAATGAGGTATTTTCCCTCCTCGAGATCACGGAAAGGTTAAATGTAAGTATAATAGTCCCTACAAACAACTCTAACTTTTATAGGGGCGAAATAATTTGGTTAAACGCTAGTGTTGTCTCTTCTTGTAATAACCTTCCTCCACACACTACATATTGGTATAACGAGAGTAGTTTGATTGGAATAGGTGATGAAATTCAATGGCAAATCCCAATCTATGATTTTATTTTAGGTAGGAAAAACATAACAGCTTATGCTAACTCTTCTGGTTATGTCGACTCTTCGTCTACAATCTTTGTAACTTTTTTAAATAACCCACCACAAATTCAAGTGAGTACTAATGTTTTGGAAGTACATTCCGGAGATTTTATAGAAATAACTTGCGCAGCTTATGATTTAGAGGATTGTCAATCTTCCCACGTTTGTAACTTAGTTGGAAATATCTCTATATTGAATCCAAATAGAAATTGGGACAACTCTACAACCAACAAAATAGGAAACGTTTTTTACAGAGAGTATAGATCACCATATCATCCTTTAGGAGAGTATATTTCTTATTGTAGTGTTGTGGATACTGACGGCGGTCGAGCTGAAAATTATACAAAGTTTCTTGTTTGGCAGAATGCGACAGTATTCGTAAATTTGAACGCAAGCTACTATTTTTTTGGTGAGGGGGTAAAAATTTATGGTAGTGTAAAAAGAAGAGATAATTCTCCTCTCCAAATCTCTCCTATGGATATCTACTTGGATGGGAAAAAAATCTGCAACACAACCACAGATATGAGTGGAAATTACGCTTGTGAGTTTTTAGCACCAAACCAAATAGGTAATTTTAAAATTTATTTGAGTGTTACCGACGTTTTGACTGGCAAAATTTTTACCAATTCTACAGATTTAGTTGTTAAATTCACTTATGGTGGAAGTGAGAGAGAAATGGAAAAATCGCCACAAGTGAGTTGTTATGAAGTACCTCAAATAGTTGTTAATCCGGATGGTACTTTGAAGAGAGTTTTCGTTAAGATATGCGTTTGGACGTAAATTTAATTTTCTATGAGAATTAAATATATGAAAAATTTAATTTTGATGACAGTTTTCCTTATATTTTTCATATACCCGGTTTTCTCCAAACCTACAGTGGTGGATGTTTTTCCAAAAAATGGTAGCTATATTTATGGTGGAGATTCGGACGTGTTTTCTATAGAAGTGATTTCACCATCTAACGTGGTAGGCTATCTTTATGTTAGAGTAAAAGACCCGACTTCTGTTTGGAAAGAGATGAGTATGATGTGTTTCAATTTAAATCCTTGGATTTGTAACACGACGGTGCCTGGTTTAGAGGCTTTGTTAGCAGAAGGAAAATATTTGCTATATTACTTCAAAGTTTCAAACTCGGATGGGACCATTTTTTACGGAAATGAAACCAATCCGTTAGAAGTTTTAGTAGACAGAACACCACCGACTATAAATTTATCATTTCCTTATTCAGAGGTAACTTATGTTAGTGATAGAAAAAGGTTAAGTTTTTTGATAAAAGATGCACTATCTGGAGTTAACCCGGAAAGTGTAGTGATATTATTTTCATACGGAAACGAGACATGGAACTCAAGTTGGATTAGGATGCTTTATGATGAGGGAAGAGATTTGTATGTTGCACCTTGGAACACTTCTGAGTTGCCAGACAATTCGAGCTGGATCGTTTATGTTAACGCTAGTGACAATGTGGGAAACTACAACGTGACGAAGATTGGAGTTTTCTATATAGACAACGAAAAACCTAGAATAATAGAATATTCTCCTAAAGAGAACTCAGGTTTGTGGAAAATAGTAGAAATATTTGTTAAAGGTGAAGATAAGTATTCTGGCATAAATCGCCTTGAAATTTCCATATCCAATTTTTTTTATTCAACTAGTTGCAGAGAAGATACTTGTAGACATTTTTTAGATACCCTTAAATTCCAAGATGGATATTACACGTTGAACTTAACTCTTTTTGATAACGTAGAAAATTTTGTTTCTATCTCGATCCCAGTTAAAATAGACAACACATTCCCAGTGTTATCTCTAGAATATCCATCTGAGTATTTGAGTAAGATAGTTGTTTTAACGCTAAAAATCGGGAATATAGAGAGAATTTTGGAAGCGAAGGTCAGAGTTTCAAATCTAACTTGGCAGAATGAAGAAAATTTAGGTTGTGTTGGTTTTGTGTGCAATTTTACGATAAACACGAGAGAATATTCAGACGGTAGATACACTTTAACTTTTTCAATAAAAAACGAAGTTAATTATATTTCCACGTATTCTAAGAGTTTTGTTTTCGACAACACCCCACCCACGATATTGGGTGGGACACCTGTTTATGAAAATGAGACTGTAAAACTTTCAGTCGGAATTTTTGACGAAAATGGAGTGGATTTAAGTAGCGTGAAGATAGAATTTCTTAACAAAACTTTTTATCCATCTTGTAGAGTTTTGACAGAAGGTAGGAGAGTTATTTGTGAAATCGAAATAAGAGAAAAGCTTAATACTTCTGAATATTTGATAAGGTTTTACGGATACGATTTAGCTAGAAATGAGAACTTCGATGAGAAAGTTTTGAAAGTTGTAGATTCTGATAATGAATCTAAGAAAGATTCAGAGAAAAGAGGTTCTGGTTTTAGGAGAGGTTGGGGTTCAGATGAAAACGGTGGTGAAAATGTGAAAAAAGGTTCTGGTAATGCGACTGGCGCTGTCGATAACCCATTAGACAGATTTTTAAGGATAGTAGTTCCAGTTGAGGGAATGAGTTTTGGTAGTGTCGTTTTTCTCGTTGCTCTTTTGTTTTTGGTCGTCGGCGTTTCTTCTTTTGTAATTTTCCTAATGATCAGAAAAGGTAAAGGTCTTGTTTTTATGTCTAAACTGGCTAATAATGTGAAAAAAGACATAGATTCTATTGAGATGGCTTTGAAAATTTTGAATATGAGTGGAGAAAGTTTGTTGGAGGAGAAGGAATTTTTAATGAATGTTAGAAAAATAATAGAAGGCATACCTAAAACTTCACCAGTCCAAAATGAGTATAATAAGTTGGTACAAGTTTCGAGCGGAGTTTTAAAAGAAAAAATAAAAGAATATTCTGGAAGTGTTAAGAAGTTGGAAAAGAGAGAATTTTTAGGTAAAGTGATCGAAGAAATAGAAAAAGTTTTAAACATCGATGATGTCAAGGAGATAAGAAAAAGCAAAAAAACTATTATTGAAATGTTGGTAGAGGGTAAAAAAGTTTTAGAAGAAGAATTAAAAGTGGCTCTAGAGTTGGAAAAAATTGTGGGTGAGGTAAGTTGAACGTCGATTTGATAATCGCAGTCTCTATTTTTATAATTTTCATAGGTAGCGTTATCGTATACTTGGTTAACATTTCTGCTGAAGGTCCGCAGTGGAGTAAATTAGTAGAAATGAAAAAAACTGCCGTGGATTTTGTTAATGAGATAATCTCTCGAGGAGACCCAGAAAGTTGGGAAAAAGAAAAAATCATACCATCTACAATAGGGTTAGCTTCATCTTACTATGTGATTCCTTTTTTGATATTGGAAAATTCCGGTTATGATAGGTTAAATGAAGCTGTTACTTTGGTAGTGAATTTTGACAGCGAATGTATAGGTTTGGTTTGGAACGAAAGTTTGAGAATATATGATGAAAATTTTAATGAAGTTCCTTTTAAGTTTGTACATCAAGATTTTTGCAATTCAGGCTATCTTAAAAGTTCAATCTTGTTTCTAGAGATTAATATTTCTGCTAATTCTTCTAGAACTTTTCAGTTGTTTTTCTCCAATTCTTCTTCGATAAAAATGAAAGACTATGGAAGCTTTAGTAATTTGGTTTTGTGGTTGACTTTTGATGATGTTTTTAGAAATATGACACTTGATTATTCTGGTAACAAAAACAACGGATTTTTGTACGACGCTAATTCTACGAACTCGGATGGAGAAACCCCTCCAATTTTGGTAGATGGAAAATTTGGTAAAGCGCTGTCTTTCGATGGTCTAGATGATTATGTTGAGGTCTTACATTCTCCTTCTCTCGATTCTTCAAACTACACGATCAATTTATGGGTTAAAGTGAATTCTTTGGAAGGAAGAGCTAGTGGTATAATAAGTAAAAATAGCGAAGATGGAATTTTGTCGCAAACAGTTTATGGAATTTTTACTTCGGAAGCTGAAAACAACTTGCGATTCAGGTCAGGTACGAACAGTAAGAATATTTCTTATACTGATTTGGAAAACTTTCATATGTTAACCTTTGTGGTCGTGAATTCAGGTTTGTCGAGGGTTTATTTAGATTCTAATTTGGTAGCTTCCTTTACTGATAACAGAATTTCTGGCGACAAACCTCTTCAAATTGGTAGATCGAAATTCACATGGAAAGCCGAGTATTTTAATGGAACTATAGATGAGGTTAGAATATACAACCGAGCATTAACAAGTGAAGAAATAAATTCTTTGTATAGAGGGCCTTTGCAGGTTTTTATTTTTCCAAAAAAGGAGGTCAATTTAATTTCTTTTGAGAAAATGAAAAACTTAAAGGAAATAGATTATAACTTGCTAAAAGATATAGTGAAAAAAGGTTACAATTTTAGGGTGGAGGTTTATGAAAAATAAAGGACAACTACAAACAATAGAAGCCATAATTTCAATTTCTATAGTAGGTGTAATTTTGATTTTACTGTTTTCTAGAGCTCCAGACTCTCAAGACTTAACATACCTCAATAGAAAAATTGAAGTCTACAACACACTGAGAATTATAGACCTAACTCAAGATTTAAGAAAACATGCCATTGATGGAAATTCAGAAAAAATAGAAGAAATGTTGCATCATTACATCAAATTTGATTTTAAAGTAGCGATTTTCAATTCAACGACTAACACAACAAAAGTTCCAGAGGTAGACTCAGAAAATTTGGCTGTGGTTAGCTATTTAATTCATGGAGATTCGTTTAGGTATAGTCCGTTGGAAATAAGGGTGTATATATGGTGAAAGCTCAGGCTTTTCTGTTAGCGTCTGTGGTAATCTCTGTGGCTTTGGTCATGATGTACACACCCATGAGAAACGAGTATTTAGCAAAAAGCACACAAATTTTAAAACAAGAATACGAGTCAAAAATTTTTGAGAACGTTTACAATGAGATAAAAAACGTTGTATATTTTTCCTTCCAGAACTATAATACCTGTGTTAGAAACACTTTAGATTTTCTGAATTTTACCGATAGGTATGTTAGGGGAAAGTCTCTGCGGTTTTCTGGCGTTTTGATTTTAGCCAACATTTCTACTCAGTTAAATTTAACCGTGATAAATTTTTTAGAGGATAGAGTGAAAATAAACATCGTGTTAAATGGAGCGAGTTTTTACGATCTCACTGTAGAAAATAGAGGAATTAATGCTACGATTTTATCACCTTCTCCAGGCAGAAACAATATGACTTTGATTTATAACGATGTCAACAGAGTTGTGTTTTTTGAAGACAGCGACAGGTTTTTCTATTTGATTGACGTAAAAATAGAAGGCGAGGAATTTTCTAAAAGAATGGTGGAAGCTTTTGTTTTTGATTGACAATAAAAATTATGAAATCGATTAGTCCGATGGTAAGTTTTGTTATAACGATTTTTATAACTTCGATGACTGTGATTTTTGTTTATACAGGTATAAAGAACGTGATTGAAAAAAATGTTGCCACGAGTTTGATAAACGAAGCTAGTGCGAATTTGGATTTGCTTTCTTCTACGATAAAAGATGTAGGTTCAGGTTACAGTGGTTCAAAACGAACTATCTCCCTTTCCGTTTCCGATGGGTATTATTTCCTAGACAGAGAAAAAAACACTCTCATCTATTCATACGATTCCCCTCAAAAAATAGATTTGCTTGGAAG
>JANXEV010000003.1 GCA_025057985.1 Candidatus Aenigmatarchaeota archaeon | reverse complement strand
GATGGGTATAGTAAATCTTTTATATTTTCTTATAATAATCTAGAATTAGTAAAATTAGGGGGATATGATATAATACCTGGAGAATATTACGAATTTTTGATAATAAAATTTAAAGACCAATGGTATGGATATTTTAATAAAAAGTTAGTATTCACAAAACATGATACATACAATAAAGAAATAATAGGTATAGGAATAAATTCAGCATTATGTAGTATTACACAATATGATTTTATTGAATTTTGTGCCCAAGAATTTGGTGAACTAAATCCAAATAAAACCCTCTGCTATTCCATCAGAAAACCCTCAATTTACAACAAAACTTTGTTCATTACAGACGAAAATTGGAAGAATATATTAGCACTTTCTCCGCTCAAAATCCCAACCATAGTTTACAAACCAGAATATAAAGATTATATAGATTTTTTTGTCGAAAGTTACAAACCAGAAGAAGTTTTTCTCTTAGGAAACGTTAACTACAATGGTACGAAAATCGAGTTAGAAGAACTGGCTATGTTTTTTGACCAAACCTCAGGAGTTTATGCCGATTCATTCGAAAAATATTTAATCTCATCTCAAATCGCTTCTCTCCTAAACATTCCAATAGTTTATTCAAAGGAAAATGCACTTTTAGATTTCTCAAAAAATTCCACGGAAGAAATTGAAAACTTTTACCTTAAGCTTGCTAAAGAAAAAAACCTAACTCTCAACTACATTATTCTAACTAACTCACCTTACTCATCTGTAATTTCTTCAATCAAAAACGGATTTATAATTTTTATTAACTCAACTAACGCATCAATAGTAAAAAACAAGCTAAATGAAAAAGTTAAAAAATTGAATCTTCACAACTTTTTATTCAACAACTCAAAAAACATATTAAAAGGCAACTATCTATTATTGTTTGGTGTTCCTCATTTTTTAGTAGATGATCCTGTTGAAAAACAAAAATTTCTCGGTTTTATAGACGTTGCCGATGAGGAAGACGGTAGTAAATTATTATCCGATGTGATATACGCAGACGTCAACAACGATGGTTATCTTGATTTTTCTTTCGGAAGATTGTCGGAAGATCAATCTTTAGCTTCCTTAGTTTTCTCTAGGTCTTTTCTCGATACGACCAAAAATGCTTTGGTAGCTAGTGAATACTTACACCAAAACTTTTTAAACGTACTTCTCTACGCTGGTGGCGGAATGTTGAACGGTAGGAATGTTGCTGAAATTTTAGAAAGTAAAGGATACAACGTCACTAGATTGGTAGAGAGAAGAGTAAATCACTTGTTATTCTTAAACGACTTAAAACCTAGTGAAATCATAAAGTTTATCATAACATATGAGGGTTTGAAAAGAACTTTAGAGAAATTCATCTCTTCAACTCTATCGACAGCTCTAGTTAATACACTGCTAGTTTTAAAAGGTTTAGAATTTTCTTCAGAATCTCTAATGTGTTATTTTGAGTACGACTGGAGTAAATTCGCGGAAAATTATATGAATGTTTTACAATATCTAGAACAAAAAGAATCCAACAATGAAACACTTCACATCGACGATATAATAAACATTGTATCTCTACTTTGGCCGACCCCTTGGCCAGAACTGAATGAAACAAATCTAAAAAATCACATGCCTGAAGCTTCTATAATTTTTTATGAAGGCTTAGGGAACGGTAGTTTATGGATATTACCAAACAACTTCGAACAAAATAGCAACATTTTAAGTTACAGTTTTTGGATTCAACAAATTTCTAACTATCAGTATAATGGTAGTAGAATGTTTAAAAAGGAAGACATTCCCTACTTGAAAGCAAGAATTGTTTGGGATAATTCTGATTTCGCTGGCATCGGGAGTATGAAAGATGAATTTTTGAAAAAAGGATCTGCAAGCTTTATCGGAGCATCTGCTATAAATTACTCGCCATTCACAGGAGAATTATCATCTAGGTTTTTCTCTAAAGGAGAAACCTTAGGAGAAGCTTTCAAGTACGCTCATAACAGTTTTCTTTCTGACTTCCTTACGTTAGATTTATTAAACCTAAATAAGCCTGGTATAAAATCCAAAACTCTGTTAGAGTTTATAATCTATGGTGATCCCTCTATTCCTAAAGAAGGTAAACTAGAACATAAAGAGTTGGTAAAGTACTTCAGTTGTAACGATAAATGTGAGTTGAAAGTTTTATTTACTCCTGAAATAAAATACGAAAACGGTAACTTAGAAATTAACTCCAGCGAAAATTTGATAGAAGAAAACGAACCGATAATTCCTGTTAAAAGGTTTGTGTACCATCTTCCTGGAAATTCTTCGATCGAAGAAAAGGACGTAAAAGTGAATTTAGTTCAAGAAAAAGTCTTCAATGCCACTTTACCCAAAATTAGCGCCATTTCACATGCTGGGAAAAGTTTTGAACCAAACAAGACAAAAATTACGGTGAAAAGCTATGGGGTTAGAATAGATCAAACTTTGGACGGAAGAAAAGAAATAGAAGTTGTGGTTCCTTCTTTAATTTATAACGAAACTGAAAAATCGATAATTCTGGTAAAAAACGTATCTATATCCATGAGTTATGAAACCCCTCTGGATTTTGAAATTGAAACCGAAGATGTTGAAATCGGTAAAAACGCGACTATAAAATTTAGAATATTCAGCAAAGTCGAGGGTCTGGCTAATTTGTATTTAGAAATTTCCAATTCCTCACATTCTTTTAACTTTACACTCAATTTTACTTTAGAAAACAAAGAAATGGAGATTTATTTCAATTTCACTCCAGAAACTCATGGAAAATATAAGGTCAAAGCTGTTTTGGAAGTAATAAATCCTTTGGTAGCTGGCCCCAGAGAAGAAATTTTCGAAGTTTATGAACCAGAAGAAGAAATTTGTCAACCTAAGATTAGGATAAATGAAATAATGTACAACCCAAAAGGCAATGATGCCGGTAGAGAGTGGATAGAAATATTTAACTATGGAGATTGTAGTGTTAATCTAACAAACTGGTATTTCTATAACAAAAACAGCAACCATAGGATCTATCTTAAAATGGGTAGTTACGTTTTACGACCAGGAGAATATGCAATAATATCGAACAATGCTACTAGATTTTTGGAAGAGTATAAGAACTTTGGCAAAGCTTTATTTCAGTCCAGTTTTTCTTTGCTTAACACTAACGACACCATAGAAATTAGAAATTCGTCAAAAAACACTATTCACAAAATTTTCTACTCTAAGGATTTCGGAGGATATGACAACAATAGAAGTTTGGAATTAGATGAAGAGACATTAACCCTAAGGGAGAGTTATGTTGAAGGTGGTACTCCTGGATCACCTAACAGTAAGTTAAACGAATCTGATCGAGTGGATTATAATCAATCGGATGAGAGTTCTTCTAGTAGTTTCGCTAGCGATTCTAAAAAAGAGGGCTTTGGTTCCTCCTATAAAAATCCTACAAACATTGTTAGCGATGACAATTCTAATGAGTCTATCGACCAAAACCAATTAAATATTTTTAATGCTCAAGAAAAAACTTCTATCAAAAATGAATCTTTTGCCATGAACAAAAATCAAAATATCGAAAAAACGAATAAAAATTTTGTTCCGGAAGGACATGAAACCATTGAAGAGAATTTCAAAGAGGAATCAAGAGAAGGTCTAACTGGATTTTTCATTTTAAATGACAGGCTCCTACTCTCAACCTTACTTCTTTCAATCCTCCCAATTTTTTACTTAATTTATAGAAGATATTTCTAGGGGTCCTTCGCTAAATCAACCTGAAGATTTTTAGATTTAAGATGAAAAAAATGAGGAGTAGGGTTAAAGTAAGAATTAGCAAAATTATCACAATTTGGTAACTGGTCCCAAAAACGATAGGAATGGGGCCGATAAGTACAACACCACCACCTTCTATTTTTGTTTTCTGCTTACCTACTAATAACAAAATCAAACCTATAAAGAATAGGAGCATAGAAAAAACAATTAGCGATATACCTAGCGTTTCATACATTTTTCTAATTCTCCTCCTCATAATAAAATCTTTATAGCGAGTTTTTAACTTATCTTTAAAATTTTCCTAGCTTTTTTTGAAATTCTCTCTGGAGTCCAAGGTGGAGTGAAAGTTATCTCGACGTCAACATTCTTCGCTCCAATTTTTTCCAGCTCTTTTTTAACATTCTCAACCAAAAGAAAAGAATAAGGACATAAAATTGAAGTCAAAGTCATCTTTACCTTCACGTTCTCTCCTTCAACCTTCAAATCGTAAATCAAACCCAAATCTACCACACTCAAACCTATTTCTGGGTCCGCCACTTTTTTTAATGCATTTCTCACTTTTCTCTCACTTAACATTTCAAAACTCACCTTCTTTTAGATAAACTTCTTACCTTTTCAACTGCCTTAGGTAGGACCTCCAAAACATAATCTACCTCTTCTTTAGTGGTCCATCTTCCCATACTCAGCCTTAAACTCCCCATCGCCTCCTCCAACCTTAAACCAATTGCTAACAAAACATGGCTCGGCTCTAAACTGGTCAAATGGCAAGCAGAACCACTAGAAGCACAAACACCATATTCGTCTAAAATTCCAACCAAAACTTCTCCGTCCACGCCACCAAACCAAAAATTCACATTATTCGGTAATCTTTTCAAAGGATGGCCGTTTAAATGTGAATCGTCAATTTTATCCAGAACTTCTTTTATGATCTTGTCCCTGAATCTTCTCAACCTTCTTCCCTCTTCCTCCATTTCTTTCTCTGCTATTCTAACTGCTTCTGCAAAACCGACTATAGCTGGAACGTTGACAGTAGAAGCTCTCAAACCAAATTCGTGCCCACCTCCATGTAAAATCGGCTCTATTTTAGTACCTTCCTTTACATACAATGCTGCTACACCCTTTGGTCCATACATTTTGTGAGAACTAACTGTTAACAAATCTACGTTGAATTTTTTCACATCGACTTGAATCTTACCAAAAGATTGAGCCGCGTCAGAGTGAAAGTAAACTCCCTCTTCTTTACAAATTTTTCCTATTTCTTCCACGGGCTCGATCGTACCTATCTCGTTGTTCGCATGCATCACCGAAACAAGAATCGTCTCCTTTCTTATCATTGATTTCAATTTTTCAACGTCAACTACACCATCCTTATCAACCGGAAGATAATCTACTTTAAAACCAAATTTCTCTAACCATTTCGCTGACTCTAAAACACACTTATGTTCTATCGAAGATACAATGATGTGATTACCTTTGTCCTTATTCGCAAAAGCCGCACCTTTTATCGCCAAGTTATTTGACTCCGTAGCGCTAGAAGTAAATATTATCTCGTTAAAATTCGCGTTCATCGACTTAGCTACAGTTTCTCTTGCTTCTTCTAAAGCTTTTTTCGCTTCAAATCCATAATAATGTAAACTCATCGGGTTTCCAAACTTTTTCTTCAAAAATGGTATCATAACCTTCAAAACCCTCGGGTCTATCGGCGTCGTCGACGCATAGTCCATGTAAACTCTCAAACAAACCACCTTCGAATCGAATTTATCTATAAAAAACTTTGAGAATAAGTTTTTAAAACTTAAAAACTAAAAATTCAAAAATATAGATTTCGGAGAAGGGGTGATAAAAATATTGTTCCCAATAAGATGTTTTACTTGTGGTAAAGTGATCGCCCATTTATGGGAAGAATACAAAAAAAGAGTGGAAAAGGGTGAAGATCCTGCCAAAATTTTGGATGAGTTAAACGTAAAGAGATATTGTTGTAGGAGAATTTTCCTAACACATGTAGAGATATTTGAAAAAATAGCAAGGTTTAAACCGTGATAAAAATGTGGCCAGAAAATAGACTCACAAGGTTTGAAGTAGCAAGAATAATCAGTGCTAGGGCTCTTCAAATTTCTCTTGGTGCCCCAGTTTTAATCAAAACGGATGAAACCGATCCTATCAAAATAGCTAAAGAAGAGTTTAAAAAAAACGTACTACCTATAACCATTAAAAGACATCTTCCTAACAACAAATACCAAATCGTAAAAATTAAAGAAGCTGTAGAAAACTGGTTAAAAG
The DNA here is from genome assembly GCA_025057985.1 of Candidatus Aenigmatarchaeota archaeon. Taxonomy (GTDB): domain Archaea; phylum Aenigmatarchaeota; class Aenigmatarchaeia; order CG10238-14; family SpSt-28; genus SpSt-28. Next base: position 55,064 of record JANXEV010000003.1, on the reverse strand, counting down.
AAAACTTGAACGAACTTTAACCATATTTTTTCTTCAACCTTTTTAACACTTCCAACATCTCAAAACCATTTTTAATGCCAATACTCGCAAATTCGAATCTATTTTTATTAAAATACTCTCTAACTTCATCTTCCTTGTACAAACCAACAGCTGGAATTATAGATTCTATTATTCTCTTTGGTTGTGGAGTCCCTTTAAAAATTTCCATAATTTTTGGTAGGTTCTCTTTTAGCCAGATCCATGCTACTTCTATGTTCTTTTTTTCGGCAAGAGAATTCAAGATTATTATGGGTAGATCTTGTTTTTTCGATTTCTCCAAAAAAGAATATGCTAGAGCCACTAAACTCTCCTCTTTAGAAAAAAACAGAGAAGTAAACAATTTTATCCTATCTTCGTCTCCAACTTTATCAATCAGTTTCAGTATTTCTTCAAAACCCTCTTTACCTTTGTTTTTTACTAAAGAAATAGCGTAAGCTAATCTCAAATCGGGTTTAACTTCGAAATAATTCTTAAACTTCCTAAAGAATTTTTTACAAAAATCTTCATCTATTCTCACATAAAGATAGCAAATGCTGCTCAATAAAATCAAGTCTTCTTCTTTTTCAAAGTCAAGTCTTTTAAAATGATATTTCAAAAAGTCTAAAGCTACCTTCTTTATTTTTTTGTTGTTATCCAGAATTTTTATTAAAAACGATAAATCGTCTGTTATTTCTTTTACAACCAAAAAATCTTTATCCTTCATAAACTCTCTAACGATTTCTAAAAACTCATCTAACGAAATCATATCAGCAAGCAAAAACGAAAAATAATCATTGACCAAAATAGTCTTCTCAAATTCGTTCAACCTATCTTTCTTCCTAAACACTTCCTTTAACAAGGCCTTATCGTAAAAAACATGATAATAGCCGGAAGAATTTTGATTCAAAAACAAAAACTCATCTTTATTTAAATCAACTTTTATCGATTTTTTATCCAAAATCAATTTTTTCTCACCAAAATTCGTTTTTACAAATATGGGAATCTTCCAGAGTTGTTTGAAATTTTTATTTAAAAAAGAAAATCTCTTTTGTTCCAAAACAAAACCACCTTTTTTAAACTTTAGAAAGACGACAGGATGTCCTTTGTTAAAAATCCAACTTTTAACCAGACCTCCTTCATTACCTAAAAACTTAATAAAATCTTTCTCATCGACGTTTGAAAACTTATTCTCCTCTAAATACTTTGTTAAAATTCCCCTAAATTTTTCTTCACCAAAATAACTTGCCAACATCCTCAAGACGCTAGCCCCTTTTCCATAACTTATAGAATCGAATATTTGTTCTACCTCTTCTTTTCTCTTAACTTTATACTTTATCGGATGTGTACTTAGCAAACTGTCGGCACTAATCGAACCTAAAAAATCATCTATAAAAAAATCTCTAAAAATTTTTTCTTTTGGATAGATTTTATCTACCATCAAAAAAGCTAAGTAAGTTGCGAAACTTTCGTTCAACCATAAGTCGTCCCAACTTTTCAATGTAACCAAATTTCCGAACCATTGATGAACAAGCTCGTGGGATATTATCTCCATAATTCTTCTTTTAATTTTAACTGAAGAAGACTCGTCCGTTAAAACGTAAAACTCTCTAAAAGTTATTGCGCCGAAATTTTCCATCGCTCCAGAAGCAAACTCTGGAACCACTATTATGTCGAGTTTACTTAATGGATATCTTACCTTAAAATAATCTTGCATAAAATTGAAAAGCTCTTTTGTATATCTCAAAGATGTTTTAGCTTTTTCTATGTTTTTTCCTTTTGGAACGATCGCCCTAAAAGTTATAGAGTTTTTTTCAACCAATTTTTCAAATTCTCCTATTCCTATATAAACTAGGTACGTGGGCATTATACAAGTTTCTTTGAAATCGAAAACCCTATACTCACCCAAATCTCTAATTTCTTCAACATCCTCATTGGAAATAACTTCGAGTGGTTTTCTTACTTTGACCGAAATTTTAAATTTAGCCTTATACTTTGGATCGTCGAAACAAGGGAAAACTCTCCTAGCATCTATTGCTTCTAGTTGGGTCGAATACATATTTTGGGCTTTATACAAACCGCAAAGACCTTTGTTAACTTTACCCTTATATTCTATCTCTATTTCTCTAATTTTTTCACCACACTTCACAACCAAACAGTTTTTTCTATCCTCAAACTCAGCTTTTTTCCCATTCACTTTAACGCTTTTGATCTCCAAATCTTCTTTATCCAACTTCACTTTATTTTTTCTAGTTTCAAGCAAAATTTTTACTATCCCTTCAAAACTTTCGTTGACTTCGTCAAAATCTAAAAACAAAACGTATTTTTCAACTTTCATAGAATATTATTTTTGCCTAGCGTTATAAAATTGTTTAAAATAATTTATTCATGATGCTAGAATACAAGGGTTTATGCCCAAACTGTGGAGAGGATATTTCTTCATCTAGGTTAGAGTTAGCTCTACCTTGTGAGAAATGCCTACCAAAAATAAGAGGGAAGATGAAAGAAGGTAAACTTACGATGATTAAAAATAGGAATAGGATAGTCGAGGAGATCGAAAAATTGTTTGAAAAAGCTTTAAAAGTGAAAATGTGGGCTTTACAAAAGTTTTGGGTAAGAAGATTTTTAGACGGAGAGAGTTTTTGTTTAATCTCCCCTACAGGCAGCGGTAAAACGACCGTACAAATTTTTTTAAGTTTGTACTCTGCAGAGAAAATGGGAAAAAGATGTTTAATTCTCCTACCTACAAGCGTTCTAGTCCATCAAGTTTCTGAAAAAATGAAAAATTTAAAAGAAAAGCTAGGGTTTAACAACACATTAATTTCCTGCTATCATAGTTTACTTTCAGAAAAAGAAAAAGAAGATCAACTGAATTTGATGGACAGAGCGAACATAATTATTACTACACACCTAAGCGTGATGAAAAGAGTAGAAATAAACAAACAAAAAGTCGACATAGTTTTTGTGGATGACGTTGATAGTTTTCTTAAAAGAAGTAAAAGTATTTGGTACGTCTTGGAGATGATGGATCTTCAAAAAGAAATCAAAGAAATTTTGAAAGGTGTAAAAGAAAATAAAATCCAGATTGAAAGAGCTCTCGAAGAGATAGAAAAATATAGAGAAAAAATTAAGGCACAACTAATCGTGAGTGGAGCGACTCAAAAAGCAAAAAGGACTAAAGCTTTGAGACTACTCACTTCAATTTTTAATTTTTCTATAGGCGGAAGAGTTGAGTTTGGAAGAAATATAGTGGATTGTTATTTGAAACCAAAAAAAAGTTTAGAAGAAGAAGTTTCAGAGCTGATATCGAAGCTTGGAAACGGTGGTCTAATTTTTGTTCCAACTGACAAAGGAACCGACTTCGTAGAAAAAATAGAAAAACATCTTGTAGAAAATGGATTTAAAGCCAAGTCTTTTTTGAAACCAAAAAAAGAAATTTTCAATAAATTTGAAAGAGGAGAGTTAGATGTGCTGATAGGTATGGTGACTTTGAGAAGCCCTTTAGTGAGAGGAATCGATTTACCACATAGGATAAAATACGCGATCTTTGTGGGGGTTCCTAAATTTTTGATCAAAATAGATCCCGAAGAGTTTCATCCAACTAAATGGTTAATGTTGTTGAACAACATCTCGTCAGCAATCGACGAAACTCATAAAAAAGAGTTTGACTCACTTTTCTCTAATTTAAAGAAAATAAAAACTCTAAATCGGCAACAACTAGAAGAAGTGCGGAATGCGATAAAGAGTGGAAAAAGTTTAGAGGGGTTTTTAGAATTTGTAAGAAAAACCGCTATAAAAGGTCTTGAGTTTTTCAAAAAAATTTTAAAGGATGAAAAAACTTTACAAGCTATCAAAAACTCAGAAACAATCTCCTTTGGTTTGAAAGATGACAAGTACTATTTCATTGTCACGGATGAAGTTGCTTACTTACAAGCAAGTGGAAGAACAAGTAGATTATACGTTGGTGGTTTGACCAAAGGTTTAAGTGTCGTAATAATCGACGATGAAAAAGCCTTCAAAAATTTAGTTAAAGAATTGAAATACTTCGAAGAGATTGAATGGAAAAGTTTTGAAGAAATAGATCTAAAATCTTTGAGAGAAGAGATAGAGAAAGATAGAGAAAGAGTTATTTTAGCCATGAATGAAAAATTAGAAACAAAAGAAGGCATTTCTATGAAAACTATCTTATTCATAGTAGAAAGTCCGAACAAAGCTAGAACGATAGCGAGATACTTTGGTACGCCTAGTAAAAAAACTGTCTTAGGGCTAAGTGTTTATGAAATCTTCCTTAACAATAATTTGGCCATGATTACTGCTAGCGGTGGACATGTAACAGATTTAGTCGTTGATGAAGGATTGTTTGGTGTAAAAATCGAAAACGGGTTCATACCTTTGTTTAAAGCTATAAAGAAATGCTCTCTTTGTGGGAAAGAAATAGAGATGGATGAAAAAACTTGTCCATCTTGTAACAAAAGTTATTTTGTGGACGCTTCAACTAAAATTGAGGCCCTAAGAATATTGGCCGGCCTTGTCGACGAAGTTATAATCGGGACTGATCCTGACAGTGAGGGTGAAAAAATCGCATATGATTTATGTTTGTTGATAAAACCAGTAAATGAAAAGGTTAAGAGAATTAGGTTTCATGAAGTTACAAAAAAGGCGATATTAAACTCTTTATCCAACTTGGAAGATTTTAACTTAAATCTAGTAAACTCACAAATAGTTAGAAGAATAGAAGACAGATGGATTGGTTTCAGTATATCACCGGTTTTATGGAAGTTTTTCAAAAGTACAAATCTCTCTGCTGGTAGAGTTCAAACTCCTGTTTTAGGTTGGGTTGACGAAAGATCGAAGAAAATGAAAGAGAGGGAAGAACTTATAAGTTTAACTTTAAGTAATGGTTTGAGTTTGAAATTTAGAGGAAAAATAGGAACTTACAAGAAAATAGTTTCGACCGGAATTGTAGAAATAGTTAAAGTTGAAAAATTTGTGGGAGAAATAAATCCTTTCCCACCTTTTACTACTGATACATTGATATCTTCCTTGAGTTTTGTGTTGAAAGTCGACGCTAGCCAAGCCATGTCGATAGCTCAAAAACTTTTTGAAAATGGTTTGATCACGTATCATAGAACGAGCAGTACGACTGTAAGTAACGTAGGCATCGCTATAGCTAGAGAATATATAACATCAACATTCGGTGAGAATTTTGTTAAAGAAAGGAGGTGGGAAATGGAAGGCGCGCATGAATGTATTAGGCCAACAAGAGCCATCGATACTACAAAATTAAAACGTATGGTTTCGTTAGGACTGATGAGGTTTCCTTCACCACTAAACGAAAAGGATTACATAGCCTATGATTTAATATTCAAAAGATTTATGGCTAGTCAGATGAAACCAGTAAAAGTTGAAAAAGTTTTGATAAAAATTATAGTAGCTGATGAAGAGAGAGAGTTTGAGTTCACAACAAGAATATTAGAAGATGGTTTTAACAAAATTTCAAAAATAAACACAGTAGAAATTCCTGAAGTTGAAAAGGGAAAATATTCTATAAAAGAAATAAAAAAGAAGATTGTCAAAGTTTATTACCCATACACATATTCTGAGATAGTGTCTGAGATGAAAAAGAAGGGTATAGGTAGGCCATCGACATATGCTAAAATATTAGAAGTGTTGAAAAAAAGGAAATATGTCATTGAAATAAAAAAGTCTAGAATAATTATAAGTCCGTTGGGGTCAACTGTTTATAACTTTTTGAAAGAAAATTACTGGAAATATTTAAACGAGGAAACAACAAGAAGGTTGGAGAACGAAATGGATGAAGTGGAGAAAGGTTTAGTTTCTGCCGAGAGTATTATAAAAAAATTTTATGCTGAGATTAGCGAAATAATTAGAAATGCTATCGAAAAAGAAGTGAAATATCCTAACCAAGAATCGTTAAAATTTATAATCAACAGTAATTAATATTAGTAATGCTATCTAAGTTGAGAAGAAACAAAAAATTGGTAGAAAATTTCAGAAAAATTTTATTTCTATTAATCTTAAATATCTCTCTTCTTTCGATAAAAATTGCCCTAAATTATATGTCGTTAGAAGTTATCGATTTTCACTCGGTTATAGTCGCTATAATTTCTGGAACGATGTTTTTAATAGGTATTATTTACGCTTCTGTTTTCTCCGACTTTAAGGAAAGCGAGAGAATAATCACAGAACTTTCTGTCTCTTTTAAAAACATATCCAGAGAAGGGAGGATGATAAAAAGGTATGATAAAAATTTACATAAGAACGTCAAGGATGGTATAAAAAGTATTTATAATAAACTTATGAACTGTTTGAAAAAACAAAACAACTTTAGTAAAGTTTTTGAAGAAATAGAAAAGTTGAACGAGAATATTAACATGGCAAAGCTAGAAAAAATACCAAATGCTTTTGTTGTAAGACTGAAAAACGAAATAAGTGGTCTAGAAAAATACATAGAAAGAATAAGAGTTATCGTTGAGACCTCTTTCGCACCAATCGTATTTTATCTTTGTGCATTTTTAGTAACATTATCTATACTTATTCTAATGATGTCTAATCTGAATAACATAATCTTGGAGATTTGTTGTATTCTCGCCTATTCCTCGATATGCTACGGCATGCTTTTAGTGATAAGAGATATGGAAAATCCGTTTGGCGGAGCGATAAAAGTGTCAACAAAACCGATTGTAGAAGTTGAAAAATATCTCTAAATTTTTTATATTTTAACTTCAAATAAATCAGAATAATATTTTATGAGTTTACCAAGAGTATCGCTTACCTGAAACTTAGCACCAAACCCCAACAATTTTTCAGCTTTTTCAGTATCGGCCATCGTTTTTCCCACATAATTTTTTATCGGATTCTCCGTGTATTTAACTTTTAATGGAATTTTCCTATTTACTATCTCGGCCATTTGATTAAATGAAAAAGTCTTTCCTGAACCTACGTTAAATATCTCAAATTTTGTCGAAGAAAAGTCTTTGAAATCCACCGCCTTTAAATTTGCTTCTATCACGTCTTTCACATAAATCAAATCTCTACTTTGTTCACCATCACCATATATCACAAACTCTTCACCCCTCAAAGCCGACCAAATCATTTGAGTTAAAACGTTGGCATATCTTCCTTTAAACTCTTCTCTCTCACCAAAAACACTAAAATATCTTAACGAAATACATTCTACTCCAAAAAGTTTCGAGTATAATTCACAGAGTCTCTCACACGCTAACCTCGCTTCAGTATAAAAATCTGTCACTTTTATTGGCATATTCTCTTTCCAAGGTATTTCATTACTGTTATATAAACTAGAAGTTGATGCGAGAACTACCCTAGATTTGTTCTTCTTTGCGTACTCTAAAACACAAATCATATCCTCCACTACCCTACCAACAAGATGCGGATTTTCCTTGTACATTGGAGAACTTGAATAGATACCGTTGTGTAAGATGGCATCAAATTTTTTATCGATCTCAGATATTTTTTTAGCATCTCCTTTTATTATTTCTATGTCAAACATTTCTATATTTTTCATATTACCCGTGTGAAAATTATCTAAACCATAAACATCAAATCCTTTTTTCTTAAATTCTTCCACTAAATGAGACCCTATAAAACCTGCTGCACCTGTGACCAGAACTTTCATAAAATAATAATCCAAGAAATTTTTAAATTTAATTCAGAGCAAAAAACGGAAAAATTATGTGTAGTTTTTATAATTGTAGTTAAAAAATCCGGTAATTTCTGCAAACCTTTTTTCTTCCACTTTTTTAAGTATATCATCGTGAGAATGAGAAACAGAAATTATCGGATTTATAGCCCACATTATTTCCATTATAGCATTTTTTAGGTCTTCCTCTGAAATTTCCGATTCCCTAACAATTGTTCCAATGTTGTAGCTCTTATGACCAAAATAGTTATTATAAACTTCAAACGCAAAAATTTCTTTTCCATAACCTTTTTTCCCTTTTTCTTCAGCAATAAATATAATAGCATCATTTGAATTAAACTGATATGTTAAATGTAAAGTAACTCCAGGGAAAAGATATTCAGAAATTTCTATCAAAATTTTTTCATCCAGTCTACTTTTTGGAGTTAAAAACCATGCTGATAATATATATGGTTCACCTTTTCTTGCTCTTTCTCTATTTTTGTTGAAAAAATAATCTCTAAATTCATTAGTAAGTTTTGTGTGACTTATCGAATTAAAATCAGCCGGCTGAAGTGCTTCGAGTAAATTTATAATACCATCCTTAGATTTATTATCACCTAAATCTACACCATCTATAAATAGTTCTACACCATCGTGAACCGTTCCCTTCTTTGTATAAATTCTATTAAAATCAAGTTTTATCGTTTTTTTATCGTCATTAGACTTAGCCTCAACCGAAAACCGATAATCATTTTCTTTCGACAAAGATATTTTAAAATTTTCTTCAAAAACTTCTTCTAAAATTTTTTTCAACTTTACTTGTATATCAGTAATTCTTTTTGTACCCATTCCATGTACATCTATTAATTGAAGTTCAAGATTTCTAACTATCATACCAACACTCGAAATTAATAAACACGCTATATTCCGGTATGAAATTTTTCTCTTCAAAACAAACCAGACCTATCTGTGGGTCGCAAACAACTATAGAGTTTTCATAATCAGGAATTACATTCTTGTATGATGGTATGATATTATCCCATTGAAAATCAATTATATTATTGTCTGATGGTAGAGTACTAACCCAGTGAGGACCCTCGCCCGTTTCTATTAAATGCATCCCAGGAAGCCTATAAAAGTATGAAAGATTAATTCTTTTCCTTGTTTTCATTTCACCATATTTTCTTAATTCTTCTCTGTATAACCTATCTTCATACCTATCTTTATACCTACCAACAATAATTAAGTCGCCCATTAAATATTCTTTATCGTATTCTACTATTTTTAATTTTTTTAAATAGAATAAATCCCATAAATACCTACATAAATCTAGAATATCTGTACCGTATCCCACTTTTAATTTGTCTTTCAAATAGTAATATATTTTTGCGTCTTCTTGCCTCAAGTACTTATAAACCCTTCTGTCTTTTATATTTTTACCGTGGTTAACCATTAAATCATAAAAAATCAATCTAAGTAGAGAAGCTGGACCGCAGCCATTCTCGTTTGGTTGAAGAGTTACTATAATAGATGTTTCATCATCAAGATAATAAATATAAGCTAAGTATTCTCCCGAATAATGTTCTTTACTTAAAATTTCCAAAAATTCTCTACGATAATTCCCATTAAATACTGGTGGATATACTCCATATAACTCTTTCACCAGGTTCAAATTTTCTTGTGATTTCATTGTTACTTTTGAATAGTAAAACTTATAAAATTAACAAATTGGTATTAAAAAGAGTTTTTTGTATAAAGTTCAAAAGTAATCTATGAAGCATTCTGTAAAGGTTGGTGCAATTTTCTAGCTTTTGTTACACTCAAAGTTTCTATATTGAAGGTTTTTTACATTCTTAGAAAATAGCTTTTTATAAAATTCTCCTTAGGCCTGTCTCTCTTATTTGATCATTAATGCAATACCTTTCCGCTTCTACTATTTTTATTCTACGGTTAGATATTTTCTCATTTATTTTTTGAATAATGTCCCTTATTTCTCCATCACTTCTCTCTTCATTTACACCTCTAGTTTGTAACCTCACTATATTAATTCCTTCTACAGATCTAAGATTGAGATAAACTTCTCTCCCATAATTCTTATTGTCTTTTTCTTCAAGAACTGTCATACTTATTTTACCTTCTGGTGGAAAATAATTTTCATATCCTCCTGCTACAAAATTGTCGTCTTTAAATAATTCTTTATAAAACTTTTCTCCAACTTCCAAGATATCTCTTAAATCTACCTCTTTAGAAATTTCAAAACCCTCAATAAAAAACACTAAATCAATATTTTCTTTTTTAAAAGTACTATAAGCTGTTTCCTTGATTGGATCATAAAAAGGTGGATATACAGGATCAATAAAACCAAAATCTGTTAATTTTTTTATCTTTTTCATGATTTCTTTAACCCCCTCATAATTGGTGTGAGGCTCACCTGCTATAAGTCCAACTATGTCTAAGTGTGATTTACCAGTAGGTGTTTTTAGCCCATAAAAAATAAATAATAAAACCACTTGCTCATCATCCGTTTTTTTATATTTACATTGGGCGTCTCCGTAAACTATTTTTGTCCCATTAAAATATCTTTGGCACTCGTACATATCTTCTGGGTCTTCTTCCTTTAAACCTACTTCAACTTTAGTACTTTCACCAAAAATTGATTTAGAATATTTTTTAAAATATTCTTCAACATTTTCTTCCAAGAATGGAGGAAATGGATGGCAGTCATGTGTATAAAATTGTATAATGTTGTTCGGTCCCTTTCTAATAATTTCCAAAATATTCGCAGCCGTTCTTAAATCACAACCAAATATTTTTTCTATTAACTCCTCGTTATCTCTCTTCTCCATACTTAAGACTATGCATCTAAAAGCTTAAATACTTTTTACCTTTTTGAAAAAAATCCCTTTCATAAAATCTTTTTCTAAGACCGAATTATCATAAAAACCGACTTATTTTCTTATGTTTTCTTAAAATCAAAAAGAGTTTTTTGTATAAAGTTCAAAAGTAATCTATGAAGCATTCTGTAAAGGTTGGTGTAAGTTTTGGTCTGACTTCCGCTGTTATAACAACACTTGGTTTAATGGTTGGATTGGACGCCACTACTGGCTCTAAACTGGCTGTTATTGGTGGTATTCTTATTATCGCTGTGGCGGACGCTTTATCGGACGCTTTAGGTATTCACATATCAGAAGAATCTGAAAATAAACATTCAAAGAAAGAAGTTTGGGCTTCAACCATCTTCACATTTTTGTCCAAATTTTTTTGTGGAATTTCTTTTATTTTTCCGATTATTTTATTTCCTTTGGAAATAGCAGTGAAAATAAACATAATGTATGGTCTGTTTCTACTGTCGATTTTTAGTTACTACATTACCGATAGAAAAAACAAAAAAATTAATGTTGTTTTAGAACATTTGTGTATAGCTATATTTGTGTTGATTTTTTCCTACTACTTTGGAATTTTCATTAAAAATGTGTTTAAGTAAATTTGATAACAGCTCATCGGTAACATTTTCAAGTGGTAAAAAATCGGTTTACTTTTAAGCTCTTTTCTTTGTAGAGAGTTTTTAGAGATAAGTACCATTATCTCTAATGAAAATTTGGAGATAAATGGGTTTTCAACCAATTTTTATTTAAACTTTTCCATTTTTTATACATAATTTGATTATTAAATTATATACTACAAAACATATTTTGGTGAGAATAAATAATCATGAATCCGAAACTCTATTTGTATATGATGTTTTCCTCTAAAACTAAGGCCTTTCCGCCCATATTTTTGATTAAAGAAGCTAGATTTATCAACTTACTTACATCTTCATGTCTCCAAACACCTTTTAATACCATTTTCGCATCAATCTTTCTTAAAAATCTGTTAACTTTAAGCTTCAATACATGATTTCCAGACGGCAACTTAAAAATTATCAAATACATTTGAAACCATAGTATCACATATATATATATTTTTGTATTTAAAAAAATATATCTTAGAGTGAATAAAACGAAAAAATCTAAACTAAAAAATATATTTAATAAAAAATATATAGTTGAAAATATTTAAGAAAATATCTTTCAGTGTGAATAAAACGATAAATAAAACTAGCTAATTAAAGTTATTAAAAAACAGTAAAAAATATGCTCTAAGTGAAACATTTAAGAGATAAAAAACACCGAAACTAGAAGGAAGAACAAAACAAAACCTGACACACAAATCATGAAAACCATGAGTAGACGAAATGAATAATAAATTAAAGAGTGTGAGAAAACATAAAGATAAATAGACGAAATGAAACCGTCAACAATAATTAAGTAAAGGGATTTAATAAAAAGGAGTGAATAACTAAAAATAAATTAAAGTCCTGGACAACAACAAAAAAAGAAAGAAAGAAGAAAGAAATTTAAAGTGAGAATACAATATTTAACAATGAGTATAATAAATTGGTTAAAAAGAATGTTCGTGAGGGATAGAGAAGAAAGCATACCAAACGATACGCAACGATACGAATCGATACGTAGCGATACGAATCGATACGAATCGATACACAACGATACGAATCGATACGAATCGGTCGATACAACGATACGAATCGGTGAATCGGTAGTAAAAACTTCGGATAATAGATTTATCTCTAAAGAAGAACCAAAGATAGATGTGGAAAAAAGGCAAATCACACTCGAAAAAGAATCACTACAACTAGGTGTAGCTGCTGGATATATCTCACGAGCGCTAATAGATATTGAAAACTCGATAAAAAGAATAGAAGAGCTAATAGCAACCAAGGATTGGATCAGTTTAACTCTGCTACCTAAAATAGAAGAAATAACCACAACAACTCATCAACTTAAAGAACTTATCTCTAAACACGAAACTAACGAAGAAAGACGATTTGAAGTTATACTTAACGCAATAAACACTCTAAAAAACCTTGAACTCTCACTCCCTGAAGAATCTCGACCTAAAATTTTATCTACAATAGAAGACTTGAAAAAAGCAGCATTAAGCCCAAAGATGGAAAAAATTTTACAAATTCTCAGAGAAGAAAAAGAAATAAGCTATGCTGATCTTTCCCAAAAACTCCAAATCTCCGTTGACAGTTTGAGAGGTCTTCTCTCCAAGTTGAGCAAGATAAATGATGAAATAGAAAGATTTGAAAGAGATGGGAAGGGTTGGGTAAGATTAAAAACGATACGTATCGATACGTATCGATCAGAATCGTACGATTCAAAAAGTAGTATCGATAACTCAAACGTAGAAGAAAATAGAAAATTTCACGAATGGTAGAGTAGGTAAAATTCTGTATCAAAAAAAACCTAAGACACACATAAAGATAAAAGAAAAGAAAAGAAAATTTTAAGAAATAGACAAAAAAGAAAAGAAAAATATCGATTTTTTGTCTGCCTATCCAAACTCTCACTCTCACACCAACTAAATTAACACGATTCACAAACTAGAAAAATTCAAACATTATCTATAAAACTTAATTTAACTCGGCCCTAAATCTATAATGATGATGAAAAAGGAAACAAAAACCATCCTTCTCGTATCTATGTTAAACTTTCTTCTATGGTCTTCTATGAGTTTTTTATTACCAATAGAAGCAATTTTTTTACACACATTTGTTGAAAGCTCCACGATTAAAGGTTTGATTCTGAGTATACCAAGTCTAGTTTTGATAACTCTTTCTCCTATTTTTGTAAAAATTTCAGAAAAGTATGGTAGAAAGAAGGTTATGTTAATTCTTATACTTCTGTCAGCACCGTTTTTCTCCATTCTACCTTTCTCTACTTCTTACCAAATGTACGCTTTTTTCAAATTTTTATCATCTACCCTATTTTTAATCTCACCGATAATTTTGGTTTACCTTTCTAAAATTGTAAAGAGACTCGGAGTTGGTTATGGCTCTACAATTCTTGCGTCCTCAGTTGGGGGTAGTTTCGGCTCTCTATTCAGTGGTATGGTAGGAGAATTCTTTGGAATCAAATTTTCTTACATTTTGGTATCAATATTCCTATTTTTTTCAACATTAACACTTCTACCACTTGAAGAAATTAAAAACAAAATTGAAAAAAAGACAAAAATAAAAAAGAGACTAAAATTTAACTTCAGAACAATAGATCTTATTCTAATATCCGTTCTCATTAACTCTTTTGTCTTTTCTCTACACTTTTCAGCACGGGGATTAGTATGGCCACTCGTAGTTGAGAAAATTAGCGACAATCCGGTTTTGTTTACTGGAATAATATTCTCACTGATGGGAATCGTTGCTACCGTTTTAGCTATACCTTCTGGAATTCTTGCTGAAAAATTTGGTGAGAAAAAGTTATTATTTCTAGGATGGTTCCTTATGGGAATATTCGGTGTTTCGATCTACTTCTCCACCGAAAATTTATACTTATTTTCACTACTTTCAATTTTATATTCAATAGGGGAAGTACTAAAAGGCCCGGCCTCATCTATGATCCTTGCCAAATATAAAAAATCTATATATTTCGGCTATTCTACAAGCTTTGGCTCTGTAGGAAGTATAATAGGTCCTGCGCTAAGCGGAGTTTTGATGGATTTGTTTGGAACTAAACTAACAGTTCTTTCCTTAGGTATAATCATTTTGTTGCCCCTGATTCTTATATCCATCGGATTGTTTATAAAAACGAGGCAAAAATAGGTTTTTAAACAATTTTAGACCAAAAAACATTTTCCTGCAAAAAATACCAATATCCTCTTAATTCTCTTTCAATCTCTTTATAATCAGGGAATTTCCTAAAAATCATTTCGTAGAATTTTTTACCATGCGTTCTCTCTATAGAATGTATTATTTCATGATAAACCACATACCTTATTAAATGTTTCGGTAGTGCCAAAAGTTTTATGTTAAACCCCAAATTTCCTTGAGAGGAATATGTTCCCCATTTAGTTTTTTGATTTCTTATAAAAATTTTATTATAAGAGGATTCAATTTCTGAAGAGAATTCTCCTACAATTTTTTGAATTTCCTCTCTTAAAATTTTCTTTAAAATCCTCAAAACTCTATTTTTATTCTTCTCTAAATCTTCTTTTTCTATTAAAAAATTTTTATATTCGAATCTATCAAACCCGGAACCAAAAATCAAGATTTTATCCAACAAGTTTTTATTATTCTCAACAAAGTTTCTAATAAATTTGTACTTCCTAAGAATCCAATTTTTCCTTTCTTTAAACACACCCCTGAAGTCTCGAAAACCATATGGAACCGTAAGTAGTAGTTTCCTTCCAAAAAATTGTAGCTTTATATATCTCGTATCGGTAATCCTAACAAAAACTTCTATTTCCTCGCCACAAACTTCTTCTTTAAAACATTCCATTAAATATCAACCTCAAAAATCTATAAATGTTTCTACGAAATTTTTAGAGTTTTAACCTCCTCTTTGATTTCCTCCGTTCTTAAAGTTTTAAATCTAAAAACGGCAATCAAAAATATCATTACTTCAACTCTACCTATACCCATTAAAATTATAAGAAGTGATTTCAGTAGTGGTGATAATTCTAAGCTTACTAACTTTGTGGACAATCCTGCGTTCGATAAAGCAGATGTACATTCAAACAATGAATTAATAAAATCATAACCAGAAAACGTGAAGATAAGAGACGATGCAAATATTATTAAGATTGAAACACAAATTGTGAGCAGACTGAATATTATATCTGTATCTGTCACTGTTTTTCCGTCAATTTCTAAACTTCCGCTTCCATACAATTTTTTCCTTATCACGTATCCTATCGATTTGAAAAGAACTAAAACTCTGAAGATTTTTATTCCAGCTGTTGTTGAAAAATAACATCCTCCAGTAAACATCAATAAAATCATTATAATTTTTAACTTGCTTTCCAACGAACTCACGTCTATAAAACTAAAGCCAGTACCAGTTAAAGCGCTTGTAACATGGAATAGAGATGTCACTAAATCATACCCAAAGTAAAAGTAAACAAAAGTTGAAAAGGAAACTATGATGAAAAGGAATAGTAAGAACTCTGAAGATTTTAGATTTTTCCATCTTCTAAAGAATATCGAGTGGTGTATGTAAAAACTAGTACCACCAAAAACCATCATCAAAATAACTAAAACTATTATTTGACTTCCTAAATCGAGTAGATTTGAAACTGGCGAAAAACCTCCAGTCGCTATCGAAGAGAAAATTAAAGAAAGATTATTCACAACATCTTTTAGACCTAAAAAGTATAATACCGAGAAAGATATGATAGTATAAATTGAATAGATGAAGATTACTTCCAACATCGAGTGTTTTATTTTTGATAGTATTCTTCTGAAGCCTATAGCCTCTAACAAATTGTTTAAAACACCCTCTGAGTAGAAAAAGGCCAATATTAAATATACTATACCGATTCCTCCTATCCATTGAGTTAGACTTCTATACAGTATAATAGATTTTGGCAAACTTTCTACGTTTTGAATCAAAGAAAATCCTGTAGTTGTGTATCCAGAAATGCTTTCGAAATAACTGCTGATAAAGTTATCTAAAAAATTTCCCGTGTTAAATATTCCTAAGTATAGATATGGGATCGCCCCTATCAAACTGATTATAAAAAAAGTCAACGTTACCAAAACGCAAGAACTCTTAAAATCTAACTCTTTTCTTTCAGACAAAGCATTCATCATAAAACCTATGCTAAAAAAGGAGAATGAGGTCAGCAACAAAGCTATGGAAGCTTGTTCTTCTTTGTAATAGAAGGAAAAAATAATCGGTAAAATTATTAAAATACCAGCTGTCTGTAGGACAAAACCCAGATTCGTTATTATAGATTTATTCATTAACAATTTTTATAAAAAACGAATTTAAAATATTTCTTAATTACACCAGCCTAAAAATTTCTATGGAGGAGTTAGAGAGAGTGAAAAATTTGTTAGGAGAATTGGGTTTTGGGATAGAGAAAATAAGCGAAGGTGAGATACATATAAATTCTCCTAAATTTGGAACGGTTTTAATCAAAATTTGCAACTCCAAACCTGATATAAAAAAATTAGATAGCAAAATCGTGGTTATCTCACCATATGCAGCTAGGAGAATAAACAAAGATTTTTTGGAAAAGATTTTAAACTCAGAAGAAGGATTCGTTTTTGTAAACAAAAATTCGCTTGAAAAAATATATCCCTCCACGTTTTTTAAAGTCGTTAACTATTTGAAAGAGAATCCAAACTCCTACATAAACAAAATAGCTAACGATCTAAAAATTCATCCAGAAAGGGTTAGAAGAATATTGATGAAGTTGAGTGATTACGTTGAAGTTAAATCTTTCGAGGGGAAGAGTTTGCCCAAGTTACCAAAATTAATAACTTTAAAAAACGAGCCTACGGAAGAAAAACTCAAAGAGATCGTGGGGAAAAAAATCGTATTAACCCCTAAATCTAAAGGCAGGAAAAAAATCAAATATCAAAAAATTACAGAAGAAGAAGCGATGTTAATGATCCTAAAATTTTTGGAAGAAAACCCAGGAACTCACCTAAGAGAAATTTCTAGAAAACTAAAAATAAACCCGGCTATTGTTCATTCTTGTTTAAAAGAAATATCCGAATTCATAGAAGTTAGCTCTCCTATAGGCTCTGAAGAATTAAACCTACCGAATCTTCCAAATTCGATAAGAATAAAATCTGGCTACACAGCAGACGGTATTTTAAGATTTTTGAGAATAAAGAAAATGTTAAAAGAGTAAAAAACTATTTTGGAGTATAAACATTGACTTTGTACTCTTGGGTACTGTATGTATATCTATAAGAAGCTTTGAGTTTTACTTGCGGATAAAAGCTATCAAAATTGGATGGTAAATTCACGTAGCAATTTAATGTTTTACTCGAATCTGTCTCTCTGAAAGTTATACTAGTTGTATCGCATGTCATATCTTCTGTTCGAATGGAAATACTTCCTATTACATTTCCGTTTCTAGCTTTCTCTCTATTCACAACATCAAATTTTAATCTTAAAGAATTGGTCGCACTTTCATATTTTTGATCTAGTAGATTAAAAACTATAGGTGTATTTGATTTCATTTGATTTTTAATCGTACTATTAACCTTTGTGCCGTCTCTCTTAACCTCAAACACACCAAAATAGGTTGCTTCGTAGTCATACTCTACTCTAATTTTAAAACTATAGCTAACATTTATCCCTACAACAGGTGATGTTGTCGAAAACTCAACAGTAGAATAATCTCCTCGATTTATATTTCCAACATTTCTTTCTATCGGAGTAGGCGGGTTCCACCTATTAGAAAGCCCGTCTAAGTAAATTTTTACATTTTTTGCGTCAAACTCTCCTCCGTTAGAAACTTCCAAACTTAAATCAATCGAAGAACCTTCTTCGATTCTACTATCAAACCTGACATCGCTTATAAAAATTCCGAGGCTTCCTGTTACTCCCCCTTTTTTAGTGTCTTGTTTTTGTTCCCCTTCAGTTGGCGAGCCAGGCAAAGTACATCCAAGCGTGAATAAACCTAAAAACATAACGGCTACAAAAAGTAAAATACCAAAGTTTTTATCAAAACCCATCATCTTCTATTTTACTTTTTAAATTTAAATTCTTGAATGGAAGATCTAATAAAATTTTTCGCAGACCCGAAGTTCGGTGGTTACACTCTACAAAAAACTCTTTTATATTCTATTCTCTTCTTGATAGTAGCATACGTTGTTTTCAAAATCTTGAAAAAATTCAAATTCAGGTTTGAGGTAGAATTTTTTACTTCAATACTCCCATTAGTTTTTCTCACAAGCACAATAAGGGTTTTGGAAGACTATTCGATAATCTCCGGAAATATTTTTGTCACACCACAACTCCAACTAACATTCTTACCTTTATTTCTTTCGACCATAATTTTGATGAAAATTTTTCTAAAAGAAAAATGGGATAAGGCTATTTTTATTTTTGGTTTATTTTTACTAAGCTTTTCTTTAACTTTTGTTCCTTTAAAAAACTTTCACGCCTTTTTATATCATTTTTCGGCAATAATTTCTCTCTTAACAATAACCGTAAAACTTCCGACATCTCCAGAAAATAAGATATTGATATTCTCAATAATGTTCGAATGTTTAATAACTTTGATAAACGTTCAAGTTTTTGGTTTTTTCGAGCAACACTTTATAACTAGATCTATTTTAGAATTTTCACCGATTTTATATCCGGTTGTTAGAATTTTATTCCTCGTCTTTTTGATAAAAACCGCAGACATCTATTTTAAAGAAAAATCTACAAACAACTATATAAAATTTTTATTTTCTATCCTTTCATTAGGTATTGGTTTTAGAAATCTTCTTCAATCGATCGCGAGCTAATTTTTCTACTTAAATAACCTTTCTATAGCTTTCATTCCAATTACACTTAAAACGAAACACAACCCTCCGGTAAAAACTAAAATATCCAAGTCCTGTAGCGATAAGGGTATAGATTTAAAGTAAGAGCCAAACGGTGAATATATTAAAAAGAACTGTAAGGTTATTACACCGGCTAAAGAAATCAGCAATAGCTTGTTATCAAGCCAATATTTGATTCCGAACATTTTTTCTGAGTACCTAATCGAAGCTATCGCTATCATTTCAAAGATTACAAAAGATGTGAAAACTACGGTTCTCATTTTATCTAGGTTAGAGTTCGATAAAATCCCTGAAATAAATATAGATAAACCTAGACTTAACCCAAGAACAAGTATTTTACCGATTATTTTTTTGTTAACTAGTCCTTCACCTTTCTTTCTAGGCTTCCTCTTCATTATATTCGGTTCTTCCGGATCAAAAGATAGAGCTAAAGCCGGAGGGCCATCTGTAACCAAATTTATCCAAAGTATTTGTATTGGATAAAGTAAAATGAATGGTAAGAACAAAAGTGAAGAAAGTATAACAAAAACTTCTGCGATATTACAACCGAATAGAAATATTATGAATTTTCTCATGTTGTCGTATATTTTTCTACCTTCTTTTATCGCATTTCTAATCGTAGCAAAATTATCATCCAACAAAACTATATCGCTGGCCTCTCTTGCTACTTCTGTCCCTTTGATCCCCATAGCAATTCCTACATCAGCTTTTTTCAAGGCCAAAGCGTCGTTAACTCCATCTCCTGTCATCGCTACAATATATTCTTTTTTCTTCAGCAGTTCCAGTATTCTTAATTTGTGGAATGGATTTGTTCTAGCAAAAATGTTTATTCCTTTTTCTAAAGCTTCTGAAATTTCCTCATCACTCATCCTATCTAAGTCTTCTCCTTTTAAAAAGCCTTCGGTCTTCAAACCTATTTCTTTAGCAACAGCCATTGCCGTAATCTCATTATCTCCAGTAATCATTATAACCCTTATTCCAGCAGAGTAACATTCCTCTATGGCTTCCTTAACTTCCTTTCTAGGCGGGTCTGATAATAAAACTAACCCGATAAAAACCAAATCCCTTTCTTCTAATTCTCCTCCTTCTCTATAAGCCAACGCCAAAACTCTAAAAGCCTGCGAAGCAAACTCATTATTTTTTTCCATAATTCTCTTCTTCAATTCATCATTCAGTTCTATTATTTTTTCTCCAACCAAAACCTTAGCACACTTAGACAGTATAACTTCTGGCGCTCCTTTAGAAAAAACAATCCTTCCATTATTTTTTTCACATAAAACACTCATCATTTTTCTCTCTGAAGTAAAATGTATTTCATCTATTCTCTTGTATTCTTCCCTTTCTATAAACTTTGAAGAAAACTCCTTCAAAGCTATATCGGTTTCGTCGCCTACCATCTTCTCTTCTTCACCAACTTTGACAAACTTAGCGTCGTTACAGTAAAAACAAACCTCAACAGCTAATCTTTTGGGAAAATCCCTATCTTCTAACAACCAAATATCTCTAACTTTCATTTTTCCTTCAGTGAGTGTACCAGTTTTGTCTGTACAAATGACATCAATGGATCCTATCGATTCCGTTATCGAAAGTCTTCTAACCAAAGCATTTTTTTTAGCCATCTTTCTAGCCGCAAAAGACAAACTAGCGGTAATAACAGCTGGCAAACTTTGAGGTATAGCGGCGACCGCTAAAACAAGAGAGAATAAAAGAGCGTCTAGAATTCCAAACTTTTCAAAAGATATGATAAAGGTTAATAGTACTAGTAGCAAAATTATTCTAACTATATTTTTTGTAAAACTTTCTAAATCTTTTTGAAATGGAGTTTCGTCTTCACCCATTTCCTGCATTTTACCGG
This sequence comes from Candidatus Aenigmatarchaeota archaeon, assembly GCA_025057985.1. Lineage (GTDB taxonomy): Archaea > Aenigmatarchaeota > Aenigmatarchaeia > CG10238-14 > SpSt-28 > SpSt-28. The sequence continues at coordinate 34,175 of JANXEV010000003.1, read as the reverse complement.
CAATCTTCCCTATTTCTGTATTCATCCCAGTGTTGTAAACTTGAGCTACAGCTTTACCGACAAAAACGTGACACCCAAGAAAAATTTTATCTCCCTTTTTCTTTTTCACGGCTTTTGACTCTCCAGTTAAAGGTGATTCATCTACTTCAATCTTTCCTTCCAAAATTTCAGCGTCTGCCGGAATCACATCTCCTCCTTCAACAAGTATTAAATCGCCAGGAACTATTTCTACGCTTTCAATTTCCACAACTTTACCATCTCTGATAACTCTTGCTTTTGGTGTAGACATCTTCTTTAAAGCTTCTATAGCTTTCTCTGCTTTATACTCTTGAACGAAACCAGCCAAAACACAAAGTATAGTTATTCCGAAGATCAAAATTGAATCGATGTAATCCCCTCCTTTTATATGACCAAAAAGTAAAGAAACCAGAAAAGCGGCCAACATCAACAAAATTATAGGAGATTTGAACTGTGAAAGAAAAATTGTTAGAGCGGAAGTTTTCTTTCTTTCAACGATTTCATTCCTTCCATAAACTTTCAGTCTCCTTTTAGCTTCTTCCGAACTCAAACCAACGAAATTATTCATCTATAATTTTGTTCCATCGCCTTATAATAAAATTTTTCGGTCTTTCCCAATCTTCTATATCACCGCTAACTACTTTAAACAACTCGTTCGGTTCTATTTTTTTCACGTTTTCAACCAACTTAAAATAATCGAAATTTCTTCTTTTCAACTTTTCTTTAAGCAAACTGAACTCGTACAAAATTTGCATTTTTTTCACAGGTATCTTCAACTTTTTATCAACTTTGTCAAAATCTATCTTTTTCGGATTGAACTCGTATCCTCTTTTTTTGCTTTCTAAAAAAATGTAGTAAAGATATGTGTTTATGGCATCTAATGGTTTTTCACAATTTTTAAACCTGACTAACTGCGGATGGTTTTTGTAACCTTTTGTCCTATTTTCTAAAACTTCCTTGGCCAAAATAGCTTCTCTCCAAACCGCAACCAAACCTATTGGATCTAGGTATTTAAAAGAAATCGACCATAACCTCATTTAATTTTGATGGTTTTAGGATTCTTTAAATTTTTAAATTTTCCAAAATTTCATCTATATTTTTCTTTAGGTCATCTATACTAGAATTGTTGAAAATAGTAAAGTTTGCTTGACTTTTTAACCTATCCATCCCGAGCCGTAAAGAGTCTTTTCTGTCTCTTTCTAAAAATTCTTCAAAACTTAAGTTAAATTTTTGATCTTGTATTTTTCTCCTTTCATACCTTAACTTAGCATCTGTTTCAACCCAAATTAATAAAAATTTTCCTCCAAAAGCCCTTCTAAAAGTTTCTACTTCATAAACACTCCTAAAACCTGGAATAACTACTCTATCAAAATTTTCACTCAAAATCTTCTTAACCAAAAGTTCAGCAAATATGGCTTCGTTTTTATAATATTCTCTTATAAGCGCTCCTACTTCACTTAACTTTCTCTTTTTTTCTTCCATACTCAACTCTCCTTCTATCAACTTCATTTTTCTTGCTTCTTCTTCGATGACCGAAGAAAATTCTAAGATCTTAAAAGAATGTTTTTCTTTCAGATAATTTGCGATTTCAGTTTTACCGCTTGCAGCAAACCCAGCCAAACCTATTACTAACATAAAAAATTAAGTTTTGTAAAATTAATAATCGTAAAAATTTTAAGAATTCTTGAGAATTTTCTATACTCTCCTACCACGACGTCCTCCTTTTCTCCTCATGTATCCATGTATGATTGGTGTTACATCCTCTATCAAACCTATCTTCAAACCAGCCTTAGCCAAAGTTCTAATCGCAGCTTGTGCCCCTGGGCCAGGAATCTTTGTTTTAGTACCACCTGGAGCCCTTACCCTTATATGAACCCCTGTTATTCCTTTTTTCAAAGCTTCTTCTGCCGCTTTTTTAGCTGCCAACATAGCTGGATACGGCATTCCACCTTCTCTATCTTTATCAGTCATCATCCCGCTAGAGTATCTAGCTATCGTTTCGGCCCCACTTAAATCAGTGATATGTACGATCGTAGAATTTGGGCTAGAAAAAATATGTGCCACTCCCCATCTTTCTTTCTTCTCACTCATTCTTCTCTACCTTTATATCACACTCTATCTTGTCTTCTTCGTCTTTCGGCACCAAATAGCTCGGATATACAATTTTTCTACCCGCTATTTTAACATGACCGTGAACGATTAATTGTCTTGCTTGTTTTATCGTTCTTGCTAAACCTTTTTTATAAACTATGGTTTGGAGTCTTCTGTTTAATATATCTCTAACGGTTAAGCCCAAAACAGAATCCAAATTTGAGTTTTCTCCTATCAACCCCATTTTGTTTAACTTTTGTAAAAGTATTTTCTCTTGCTCCCTATCCTTTATAGCATTTAATTTTTTAGCCAATCTTCTATATTTTCTTAAAATCTCTTTAGCTCTCCAAAGTTCTTTCTTTCTTCTCAACCCAAACTCTTTTAATAGATTTCTTTCCTCTTCCAAAAGAGCTTTATCCCACAATCTCCTTGGTTTTTTATACTTTTTTCTAAATCTCTTCATCTAGATCACTTTTTTTCTTCTTTCTGTTGTTGTGCTGCAATTTGTTTCATTTTTCCTCTCAAAACTCCGACGGTTCTACCTTTTCTGAAATGACTCCTAGTTCTTTGTCCCCTCACAGGCAACCCATACATATGTCTAAAGCCTCTATAAGTCTTCATTTCAATCTCTTTTTTGATATCAAAGCTTTCATATATTTTAACGTCAGGGCCGACTAAGTGTCTATTTAGTCCTGTCTCTGGATCTATCCTTCTATTGTATAAGAAGGATGGTATACCATACTTATCTGGATTTTTTAAACAATCCTCTATTTTTTCTATCTCCTCGTTTGTTAATGTGCCCAATTTTCTTTTACCGTCTAAACCCAAAGCCGTGATGACCGCTTTAGAAAAAGTATAACTAACGCCTTTTATTCCTGTCAAGCCGTATAACAAATTTTTATTGGCGATCAAGTCTGTGTTCAATATCCTTATAATCCCCTCTATCTTTCCAGTTTTTGACTCTTTTTTTTCTTCTTTTTTTTCCTTCTTAGGTTTAGGCTTTTCTTCTTTTTTCTCTTCTACCTCTTCTTTAGGCCTAGAAATTCCCATACTTATCAAATTTTTATGTATATTTTTTAAGCTTTTAACTTTTTGGCCAAGTATTTTGAAAGTTTATCTGCAATTTTCATCGCTTTCGGATATTCAAAATCAATAATCTTTAAAAACCTGATCAAACTTGAAAAATCTATGTTAGATCCTATGCTCACGTAATACTTTCCAACTTTTAATCCAACTTTTCTTCCGCCGACGTAAATAAAATTATCTCTGATTTTACCGTAGAGAAATTTTTTGGCTATACCTATAGTTGGTTTTTTTGTAATTACTCCTATCACAGTAGCAAGACCTGATTTTCTGGGATGTGCTAGTCCATGTCCGTCTATGATTATTAATTCGTATTTTTCTCTTATTTTCTTCAATACACTTAAAACAACTGGAGCTTCTCTTAAAAAGAGAAATCCCGGTATATAGGGGTATGCGACAATATTTTTTTCAAAATAAACATTCGTTATATCTTTTTTCTCTAAATCGTATAAAACAGCAACACCTACAGCTAAATTTTCTTTATAACCTACGTCCACGCATACTATTCTTTTTATTCTATCTAACTTTTTGAAATTCACCAATCTAGAGATGTTTTTTTGAAATCTCAAAAAAGGAGAGAGATCTATTCTTTTAAATCTTTTGTCAGCCATAATTTTTTTTATGACTTTGAAAGAAAATACCAAATACATAAAGATAGACTATCCATCAGAATTCATGCTATCTGTATACGATCCGAATAATGGTTACCTTTTATTCCCAGATGCCCTTGATCTTCTCCTAGAATACGTAGGAGGATACAAACTTGTTGGTGGATATCTAAAAAAGAAGGATGGAGATTATTTTTTATCTACTTTAATATATAAAAGCTCTCTTGATAGTTCTTTTATTCTAGTTGATGTTGTTTTTGGTCTAATACCAATTGAAGTAAAACAGTATGTTCCGCTAATGAAAATTTTAAACTCCACAATCATATACGAAGATAAAAGAATCGACGCCTCTGATATAATGACCGAACTAATCAATTGTTATCCAAAAAAAATTGATCTATTAAGCTTCCTTTTCGAAATATAAAACCGAAATACTTCACTCTCCCAAAACCCACTTTAAAATTTTGACAGCCATGTTGTATTCGTCCAAATTTCTAATTCCAAAGTCGTAGAATTTTTCAAATTCGGTTTTAGCAGAAATCAACTCTTTTAATTTTTTTTCTATATCTTCCTTACTTCTCATCCTAAATATTTAAAAAATTTGTTTTTTATAAAGCGTGATAATTGGTTTTTGTTGGACCGGCCGGGATTCGAACCCGGAGCCTCCGCTTTGCAAGAGCGGCGATCTACCATTGATCTACCGGCCCGTTTTCCTAAAAAACTTCTATAAAATAATTTCAAACATGAAAAATTAACTTTTTCTTTTCATCTTTTCTATGTTTTCACAAGCGTTTTTAACATGGCAACCTTTACAAACTCTCTCTCTATAATTTTGCAGTCTACTCTTAGGAGGTATCCTATCAGAAGAACACATTTTCTTTATCAACATAACTGACCTTAAGAAGTTTTTCAAATGTTTTGGTAGTATATCTATTTTAACTAGAGAGTTTGTTTGAGAGTAAAAGATGTATGAGTTTTTTATTCTTTTCCTAAAATAGCTGCCAATTAGCAAGGCTTCCCCAACGCTTTGTAATATATGCTCTTTTTTCAATCTGCCTCTATACGATCCGTGTTTTACTTCTATCGGCACTATTTCCTCTCCTCTAAACCCAACTAGGTCCACTGAGCCTACCAACCCAAGCTTCAACGTAATTATAGTCCTCTCTGGCAAAATTAGGTCGAAGTTTTCTTTTTTCAAGCACTCCAAGAATTTTTTAAGTATTTCTATCATTTCTTCTTTTTTTATTTCAATCGAACCTTGGAAACTCTCCATCCCTATTTTGGCACTCTCCTCGATTAAACTCTCTTCGTCTTTTTTGCCCAAATTTTCTATCAAATTCTTTATCGCAACATGTATAGCTTCACCGTCCCAGACCTTCCCTACCTTTTCTTTCTCTTGTTTAGAAAGAACGATTTTTTCTAACCAAAATCTTCTAGGACACTGAAAAAACTTAGAAACCTCTAGTGGTGTGAAGAATGTTTTAGAATTTGTTGTTATCTTTTTTTTCGCTAGATCTTTTATCTCTTTCGCTAACTCTTCGTTTATTTTTTCATTGACTTTAACCACTCCTTTAGACGCCTCTATTACCTTTTTCAAACTTAAATGTTGTAGTATTATAAAAAGATAGTCGACTGAAATTACGTTTTTTTTCAAACAATCTTTTTCCAACTCAAATATAGAAATTTCCTTCCCAACATAATCATTTAATATTTCTAAAATTTTTTCTACGTTACTATCCTCATACTCTATAGTAAATCTCATAAAATCTACCTCCTTTTTAAACGAAGTGTGTTTTTACCTTATTGATTTTTTCTTACCCATTTAAGTTTTTCTCTCTTTCTACCCATGGTATAGTATCTTTCACATTTCCTGCAACAAAAGTAAAGTATTTCTCCCGAATTCTTCACAAAAATCTTACCAGTACCTTCTACTATTTCTGCATTACAAAAACTACATTTCACTTAACTCACCTTTGTTCTAACCTCATTGCAACTTCCATCTCTATTTCTCTTAACATTAATATATCCCCGACTCTAACGGGACCGACAACGTTTCTTATTAAAATTTTACCCTTTTCCGGCCCTTCTAACAACTTACATCTAACTTGTCTCACGCCTTTAACCCCGGAAGTTCCAAGAATTTCTAAAACTTCGGCTGGATAGGCATCCTTTGCCATCTAACTCACTTTTTTAATTTTTGAATTTCTCTAACTATCTCCTCTAGGAGTTTACTTCCTTCACCAGGATTTATAATAGCAACAGAAGCCGAACTAACTTCTATACCAGCAGCTTTCCCAAGCTCTTGTTTTGACTGAACATAGGTATACGGTATTCCTTTTTCCTCACATAGAACTGGTATGTGCATAACAATTTCTTCTGGCTCTACGTCCATCGCGATTATCGCTAGTTTTGCCTCACCTCTATCCACAGCTTTTGTAGTTTCGTTGGTACCTTTTTTAATTTTACCTGTATTTTTTGCTATCTCGATTAACTGCAAAGTCTTTCTCATTAATTCCTCAGGCACGTTAAATTTCACATACGATTTTGCCATATCATCACCTCTTCGATCATTTGTATTTTATTTTATCAAATTTTAAGTTTTTAAACCTTCTATTTGTGTGAAAAATAGAAAACCAAATCTTTTTTGTTATCTAACCTACAAAAACCGATCCTGTAGAATTGAACTATATCTCCCTCGTTTAGCTTTTCCAAACCTTTTTCACCAATTCCATCTATTTCTTTACCATTCGGCATAATAATTTTTATTTTCAAGAAAGGTCTGGAAACCCAATGTATCTTTGGTACTTCGTATGGTACTTCCTGTCTTAAAACATTAGATCTCTCTCCTAACAAAACAGTAAAAGCTCCTATTAAAGCCACCTCTTTACCCTTAAATTTTTCAAAATCTTCCCTTTCTACATATATCTCGTCTTTATCCAGAGGTATTTCTCTTTCCCCTCTTTCTGGATGGTCTGGATGATATTTAATTTTTATTTTCTCTACACTTTTATCTAGACTGATTCTAACAGGATTTAAAACTGCAAAATATCTGTTGGCGATTCCGTCTATCAATTTTCTATTTTCCGCATAAAGAATTTCAATAGGAACTGTGATGTCTGCCTCACTTAAACCCAAATTTAGAATAAAGTTTCTTATCGCTTGCGGTTGTATTCCTCTTTTCCTAAGAGATTGTAAACTCCATGTTCTTGGATCATCCCATCCCTTTAGACTACCCTCTTGGATCATTTTCCTACTTTTAGATTTACTAAGTTTTGCTCCTTCTTCATCTAACTTTAACAAACCATAATGTATAAATTTAGGTTTACTCCAACCAAAAATATCCCATATAAACTCTTCCATCATATCCTCAATAACTAATTCCTTCCCCCTTAAAATATGTGTAACTCCAATCAAATGGTCATCTATCGCCCAAGAAAACTCTAACATAGGCCAAACTTTATATCTCTTACCGACCCTAGGATGTTCTCTTTCTGAAATTCTTAACAAAACTCTGTCCCTAAAAGCTGGATTAGGATGTTTCATATCGGTTTTCAATCTAACAACCGCTTCTCCCTCTCTAAATTCTCCTTTTAACATTTTTTCAAACAAAATCAAATTTTCTTTAGGCTTTCTGCTTCTGCAAGAACATTCGACCCCAATTCTCCTATTTTCTCTTATTTCTTCTTTAGAACAAGTGCAGACATACGCTTTATCAACCTCTATCAATTTTCGAGCATACTCATAATAAATCTCTAACCTATCAGACTTGTAATAAACTTCATCATACTTAACACCTAACCATTCTAGGCCATCCTTAATCAAATCGTAAGCTTGTGGATCTATCGGTTTTTCTTCACTTCCAATAGTGTCGTCAAAAAATAAAATCAATTTTCCTTTATATCTCCTAATATAATACTCGTTTAAAATAACCATCCTTGCATTTCCTATATGTAGCGGTCCAGAAGGGAAGGGTGCCAACCTCATCACAACTTTTCCTTCTTCCGCACCTATTAAAGGTGGTAGAATTTCAACTTTTTCCTCTCTCTTTAACTCTTCTATCCCCATTTCCTCTATTTTTCTCTCTATATCTTCTGAACTCATCAAATTTACTCTTTCTACAACATCCCTAACTAAAGGTAGGATACTTTTCACTTCCTTCTTTAAATCTGGCCTCTCTTGAAAAACCTTCTTGATTACAGCATCTTCACTCGCTTTACCAAACTTCTTCGCGTTTAACAAAGCATACTTTAACAAGATTTTCTCTATATTCTCGTCCATAAAAGTTTTAGAAATGAATAATATTTAAATAGCCTTGAAAAATTACTCTATGAAGGAAGAATATCCACATAAGATATTTCTCCGTTTTAAACCAACCAAACTTCTCGTAACTCTAAGGGAAGGACCCAAAAATATAACAATGATTTCAAAATCGGTAGACCTAACTTATTCTCACACGATAAAAATTCTTGATCTTTTGAACGAACTAGGCTTGATAGAGTTTGAAGAAAAGGGGAGAATAAAAGTTGCGAAGTTGACTGATTTGGGAGAAGACCTAGCGAGAAGTTTTGACGTTGTTCTTACCAAACTTTCTAAACTCAAGAGAAAAATCTAAAACCTATTCTAATATAAACAAAGCCTTCATTCCTTTAGAATACCAATCTCTCAATTGATCTTCGGTATAAAGCTCGTATTCCCTGGCCAAATATCTTTGATGGCCCATTAATCTGTCAACTATTGGCGCTGGAACCCCTGCAGAAATCAATTGTGTTTTAAACCACTTCCGAAGAGCATGAGCATGTAGGTTATATCTTTTCCCTATTTTCTTAGCATATTTTTTGAAAGCTTTTTCCAACAAATACTCTAAATTTTGATAACTCATTTGTGCACCTCTTTCATTTGCAGTGATAGGAGAATTTTCATTTAATTCCTCTCCCAAACTTTTCCTCTTCTCCAAATATTCGATCAAAAATTTCTTGGCCTCCGGTGTGATAAAAGTTATTCTTGATTTTCGTTCCTTGGCCTCTAATCCTCTTATCCTTACAGTCGGTATTTCCTTCGATAGATCTATGTCACCAATTTTTAGTCTATGCAATTCTCCTACTCGCATACCACTTGAAGCTAAAAGAAGAATCATAGCTTTTAGTCTTAAATCACTGTCATTTATTATGTTTTTTAATTCTTCCCTCGATGGTAAAGTATCTTCATGAACATTAAAAATTTTTATAGGAATGTCGATGTCAATCTTTAAACCATTAGCTGAAAAATATTTTTTTAAGGCTGAGATCCAAGACGCAACAGACTTAGGAGCTAAGTTCAAACCGGCCAAATACAATGCATACTCCTTGTATATTTCGTTTTGATTTTGTTTTTCTCTGACTTCGTTTAAAAATTCGTCCAGATTTTGTATTTTCTTATATTCAACAAACTTTTTCAAACCCTTCAAATAAGTTAACTTTGTGTTTACACTTCTAGTGAGTAGATTTAACTCTCCTAACATTTTTCTTACACTTTCAAAATTTTCCAAGTCTTTAATATTCATTAACATTCTATTGATTTTTGATTTTTATTTTTTTACTTTAATCGCCCTAGTTGGACACATCTCAGAAATTTCTATTATTTTTTCTACTGGAGCTCCACTCGGATTTTTTACCACAGATTTTCCGTTGGTATCTAACTCAAAAACTTCCGGTAGCATCGAAACACAAAGATTACAACCAATACATTTCTTTTTGTCTACACTTATCTCTACCATTAAAATCTATATCTCTCCTATTTTAATACTTTCTAACTCTCTTTATCACGTTAGGAATTTCTTCAATCAAATCACTAGCCATTATACCTTCGCTATATTTTTTAGCAGCCAACTCACCAGCTAACCCGTTTATATATGCTGCAGCGCATGCCGTTTTAACTGGTGTGACTCCTCTAGCTAAAATGGCACCAGCTATTCCGGCTAAAGTATCTCCTAAACCACCTTTTGTCATAGCTTTAGATCCTGTTTTGTTTAAATATATCTCCCTATCGTCACAAATAACATCTACATGACCTTTTAACAAGACAGTAGTTTTATATCTCTGGCAAAATTCTTTAACAAAAGATATTCTCTCATCCAAGTTGTCCGAAACTTTCTTTCCACTCAACACAAAAAATTCATACGAATGTGGAGTGAGAATAAATTTTTTTCCCTCTAAAATTTCCAAATTTTTGGCAACAGCATGAATAGCATCTGCGTCTATAACACATGGTATGTCTACTTCTTTTAGAAACTCTAATATAAAATCTAAAACTTCTTCTCTTCTTGTCATGCCTCCACCAATAACTACAGCCGTTTTGTTTTTAGTAAGTTCCAACACTTCTTTTAGGTTGTTTCTCGTGAAGAAATCGCAATCCAAAGGATAAGTTATCAAGTCTGGTTTAAAGCTAGCAACTATATCAGCCGCCCTTCTTGGGGCAACTACTGTGACTAAATCTACACCAGCTCTGTAGGCTGCAAGGGCATTGAAAGTAGGTGATCCGGAGTAAATTTTACTTCCACCGATTACCAATAAACTACCGAAGTCGTATTTATGACACCAGTCTTTTCTTTCAGGGTAAACTTCCTTCAAAATCTTCTCGGAAACGTAACTAACATTTTCCATAAATATTTTTTTAATTTCAATAATTAAATGGACAAAAAACCTGTTATCGAATTAAAAAACGTTTCTAAAATTTATAAAGTGGGGGATGAAGAAGTTAAGGCTTTAGATAGGGTTAATTTAAAAATATATAAAGGTGAGTTTGTCTCTATCATTGGCCCTTCTGGATCAGGGAAATCGACTTTGCTCCACATAATGGGTGTTCTAGACAAACCGACCACAGGAGAAGTTTACATAGATGGGGAAAGAATATCAAAGTTAAGAGATGAAGAGATAGCATTGTTAAGAAACAAGAAAATCGGATTCGTTTTCCAGTTTTTCAATCTTTATCCAACACTCACGGCTTTAGAAAACGTGGAATTGCCAATGATGATTAGTGGTTTGGATGAAAATGAGAGAAGAGAAAGGGCTGAAAAACTTTTAGATGAAGTTGGATTATTGAAATTTAAGAATCACCTACCATCACAACTCTCCGGCGGACAAAGACAAAAAGTTGCAATAGCTAGAGCCATGGCTAATGATCCTAGGTATATATTGGCAGACGAACCAACAGGAAATTTAGACTCCAAGAGTGGTGAAGAAATCATAAAAACATTTAAACATCTAAACGAAAAACACAATAAAACCATAATCGTTGTAACACACAATTTGGAATTAACAAAATATTTTGAAAAAATAATTAAAATAAGGGATGGTAAAATAGTAGAGGTGAAAGATAATGGAAAAAAATAATTTTTTGTTGATTTTAGTCCTTTGTATTTTCTCAACATGTATCTCTTTTGCTCAACCGACTCCGATAGTTACAACAAACATCTTACCCAATCCTATAAACACATTACCTGGAAGTGATGGATACATATCAATAAATTTAAGAAATACTGGTAATGATTATGCACAAAATATAAAAATACAAATCATTGGTTTTGACTCTGGGATTGAAATAAATAAAGACGATTTTAATTTAGGGAGTTTAGCGCCAGGAGACTCCACAACGCTTTTAATAAAGTATTTCGTACCAACTCTAACCCCAAGTGGTCTTTACAAAGTCAAAATAAAAATAGAATATTGCCATCAATTTACCTGTAAAGAAACTTATCAATATGCATTAATCAATGTATACAATCCACCGATTATAAAGGTTGGTTTGGTTTCTCCTTCTAGTTTAAAAGTAGGTGAAAAAGCGACACTTTACCTTACGTTATCAAACCGTGGTCTATCTGACGCTTATAATATTTTGGTTTCTATTTATGATCCGTCTAACTCGATTTTTATAATAGACTCTGACAACAAACAGTATATACAAAAAATGTCGCCTAAAGAAGAAAAGATCATATCGATGAACATCTCTACCACATCATCCGTTACACCTGGGACTTACCCAATTTTAGTAAGGTTTGAATATAGTGATGCTACAAATTCCAAATATATCACAAACTCTACATTTGGTATTAAAGTAGCTGAAAATGTAGATTTTTTTGTTTCAGTTCAAGAAATTAGTGGAAATCTACTAACATTAACCGTTGGAAATATTGGCCTAACCACTGCATACAGTGTTTCTATCGAAGTACCTCCACAAAAAAACCTATATTCCCTTGAAAGATCCGCCTTTATAGGAAATATAAATCCTGGCGATTACACATCAGTATCATTTAATCTACACCCAATCGACAATACTTTCAACAAAACTAGTGACTTTAATGAAAATAATCTTATTCTTAACATTTACTACACAAATGAAAACGGTGAGAGGGTTAAAGTTGAAAAACAAATCGATATAAATCTATTTAATCTTTTAAGAGAGGAATCTACTGCTACATCAAAAATCTATCAAAAAAACCAAAAATCTTTTTTCCAAAAGTACATCAATTATATTATCGGACTTGTTTTGATAATCCTCGTATTTGTATTTCTAAAAATTGGTAAGAAAGGAAGGAAAAAATGAAAATTAAAGACATAGTTAGGTTGGCCTTGAATAACATTTCACATAGAAAACTGAGAAGTTGGTTAACAATCCTAGGTATAGTTATAGGTATCTCTGCCATAATATCTTTAAACTCTATTGGCGAAGGAATGAGAAATAGAATCAATCAACAACTTTCTGGTTTAGGACCAGACATAATAACCATAACACCTGGATATACAAGAGCTGCGCAATATCAATTTGAGAGATACATGCAAATAGTAAGGGGTTTTCGTGGTGAAGAAAGACCTTTGACAGAAAATGATCTTAGAATAATCAAAAGTATACCAGGGGTTTCATATGTGAACGGTATAATTTCCGGTAGATCTAATGTTACATTCAAAGGGCAAAGTATATCATTGAATATTCAAGGTGTTGATGCAACAGTATGGAAACACATAGAAATAACAAAGCTTGAAAAAGGAAGATATCTAACATCAAACGATAGAGGGGTCGTCGTATTGGGTTACAGAGTGGCATATAAGATATTTAAAAATGAAATACAAGTCGGTGATGTTATAACGATAAATGGACAATCTTTTAGAGTGGTGGGTATACTTCAAACTTCTGGAATACTTGGTGTCATAACAGATTCCACAATTTTTATAACGAAAGATGATGCGAAAAAAATTTTAAATATTCACAATAATCAGATTTCCTCTATAGTTGTAAAAGTTTCTGACATCGAAAAAGTCGATGAGATTGCATTGGAAATAGAAAAAAGGTTAAGAATTCATAGAAAGGTTTCTGAAAAAAACCAAGACTTTACAGTAACATCAACACAATCTATAAGAGAACAAGTAATGAGCATTGCTGATACTACTACATTTTTCTTAACAATAATCGCAGCTGTGTCTTTATTAGTTGGAGGGATAGGGATCGCCAATACTATGTTTACATCTGTAATGGAAAGGACAAAACTTATAGGAACTTTGAAAGCCTTAGGAATGAGTAATAAAAAAATAATGACTTTATTCTTAATTGAGTCGGTAATAATAAGTTTAATCGGTGGATTAATAGGAATAGGATTCGGTATAATTTTATCGGATTTGATTGGAAGGTTGATCGCTGAGTTTTACCAAACGGTAGAATTGGAAAGAAATCAAAGCATTCAACTCATAGTGACACCACAGATTTTAGCTATATCGCTAATCCTTGCAGTTTGTGTTGGAGTTTTAGCTGGTTTAATCCCGGCTAGAAGAGCCGCAAAGCTAGAGCCTGTGGAAGCACTTAAATATGAATAAAATCTTTTTCCAAAAAGTTTAAAAATTTTTATTCTAGCGATAAATTAAAATTTATGATAAACGTAGCTGTAAATGGTGTTGGAACTATAGGAAAGAGAGTCGCTCATGCAATAAAACTTCAGAAGGACATGAAGTTGAAAGCGATAATAGGATATGACCCAAATCCTGTACTAAAAACGACGTTGGAGCCTCAAGGAATGTTGTATGGAACTGACCTATGGGTTGTAGACGAGAACTCTTTGAAAAAATTCAGAGAAGCAGGAATGATAGTAAACGGTACGCTTGAAGAATTGTTAAAAAAAGGAGAAATAGATGTAATAGTAGATTGCACTCCAGAAGGTGTAGGAAGAGAGTACAAAGAAAAGATTTATTCAAAATACAATGTAAAAGCGATATTTCAAGGTGGAGAGGAAGCTGATGTAGCAGAAATGACTTTCAATTCAGTGGTTAACTATGAAGAGGCCTTTGGTAAAAAATTTGTTAGAGTGCCTAGTTGTAACACAACTGGACTGATAAGAACTTTATATGCAGTCGATTCTAAAATCGGTATAGAGAGAGCTTCCGTTTTTATAGCAAGAAGGGCAGCCGATCCTTGGGAATACAAAAAAGGCCCTATTGATGCGATAGAATTTGAAGAAGTTCCATCACATCACGCAGAAGACGTAAAAACTGTGCTAAAAAATTTGAATATATTTTCTATGGCACTGAAAGTACCTACAACACTAGCACACACACATATGGTAGAGATTGTATTGAAAAGAGAAGCGAAAAAGGATGAAATAATAGATGCTTTCGAAAAACAGACAAGAGTTATTCTACTAAGTAGAAAGGAGTATCCTTCAACTTCGATGATAAGAGAAAAATTCAGAGATTATATAAGACCAAGAGGAGACATATATGAAATAGTAGTGTTGAAGGACACGATTTTTGTTGAAGGAAAAATATGTAGATGGATACATGTGGTGCATCAAGAGGCTGATGTCGTTCCGGAAAACATCGATGCCATTAGAGCTATAACTGGAATAGAGAAAGACAAGTGGAAAAGCATAGAGCTAACTAACAAAAGTCTTGGAATACTAAAATAGCCACTTTCCCATCTTTTTATTTTTTTAAATTTTTTCTTCACTTTTCCAAAGCCCATGAATATTACAGTAAGAAAAAGCTAACAAAGTTCCTTTCTTTCTATTTTTAAAAACAAAATACGCAACTGGTTCTGAATATATTTCGCTTGTGTTAGCACCATTAACAGATTCTCCATGGGAATTAAAATCTACTCTTCCTATGTTATAGGGAAATTGTTCGTTCTCCGGAAAGAAGAATAGCTCGACATATCTAATATGATGCTCTGTTGTATTTGGGTGTGGTATATCTTTACCAACAATTACTCTTACTAACAATTTACCATCTTTGTTCTCCAAGATTTCGATAACTGGGACATGTTTTTCTTTTTTCCAATCATCTGTTTTAAAAATTTCCATAGTTGCTAACCTATCTCTACAAACTTATCTTTTGTCGCGCCACAAATCGGACAGACCCAATCATCTGGAAGATTTGTAAAAGGTGTGCCTGGTTTTATACCTTGAGTCTTATCTCCTTTTTCTGGATCGTATATGTATCCACACACTGTACATTTATATTTTTTCATTCTACTCTAACCTCTTATAACAAAACCACCAATCATAACATTCTAATTCCTTTTTACTTGCTTTCTCTAATCTTTCTTTAGCAACTTTTTCGTTTTTCGCAGGCGGTATAATCACCTTATCCCCTATTAATTCGTTGTTCGGCCAATTTGCTGGCATCGCTACTAAATTTCTATCAGAGATTTGAAGCGCTTTCAAAACCCTTAATATCTCATCTATGTTTCTACCAACTTCTTGTGGATAGTAAAACATCGCTCTTAAAATACCTTTTGGATCTACTATAAAAACCGCTCTTACTGTATTTGCGCCTTTAGCCTCATGAATCATTCCAAGTAGATTAGAGATTTTTCCCAGATCGTCTGCGATTATGGGAAATTCTATTTCTAAACTTAGTTTTTCTTTGATCCACTCGATCCATTTGATGTGAGAAAAAACTTGATCTATACTCAAGCCTATCAATTCTGCATTCAATTTTTTAAACTCTTCATACCTTTTTTGAAAAGCATAGAACTCTGTTGTACATACAGGTGTAAAGTCTGCTGGATGACTGAAAAAAACGATCCATTTTCCTCTATAATCGTTAGGGAATTCTATTTCACCTTTAGTTGTTATTGCTTTGAATTGTGGCATCGGTTCTCCTAACTTTGGTAACCCCATACAATCACCAAAAATTATTTATGGTACGAAAATAAATACTTTATGGTACGAAAATCGAACCAAAACACTGACGAGAAGTTGATAAAAATTTTAGAAGAAAACTCTAGACTATCCTACACCAAGATTGGCAAAATTCTGGGTTTAAGTGAGGCTGCAATAAGAAAGAAAATATCAAAGCTGGTAAAAAAAGGTATAATAAAAAAATTCACGGTAGAAATAGATTGGAAAAAAATTGGAAAAAATTTAGCCATAGTAGGTTTTGACGTGATCCCTGAGTATTTAGAAAAAGTCATCGATAATGTTAAAAAAATTGAGAATGTGAAAAAATTTTATCTGAGCTCCGGTGACCACACTTTTCTTGTTGAGTTATTATACAAGGATAAAGACGAAATCAAAAAATTTGTCAAAACTTTGAAAAAAATAAAGGGGGTAAAAAGAGTTTGCCCATCTGTGCTTGTTGAAGAACTCTAAATCTCCTCTACTTCTTTTTTTCCTTCTTCCAGTTCTTTTTTCTGTTGTTTGTCCAATTCTAAGAGTAATGCTAAGAATTCACCAACGTGTGTTTTTTCTTCTTTAGCTATGTCTAAGAAAACTTTTTTTATCTTTTCATTGCTTGCTCTAGCTGCTAGTTGCTCGTACAAACTTACCGCATCTAATTCAGCGATTATACCAAGTCTTAGAATTTGCTTCTCGACATCTTTTTCATCTATTTTTATCGGTTTTTCAGCCAACATATTGACTTTACACTTTCTTAATTAAATTTCTTCATAAAAATTCATATTGGGCCCGTAGCGTAGCTTGGATAACGCGCCTGGCTTCGGACCAGGAGATCGTGGGTTCGAATCCCACCGGGCCCAATATTGAAACCAAGGAATATGTTTTTCAAAACCATCATTAAAATATGGAAGAAAATTCGATAATAGTAAGATATTCCGAGATTTTTTTAAAATCAGAAAGAGTTTTTAGAATCTATGAATCCAAATTGATTAAAAACATCTTTGATCACTTAAAAAGAGAAAACGTTAAAGTTGAGGTAAAAAGGGCTGAAAGAGGAAGGATTTTTATATTTACAAATGAGGTTAAAAGTTGTTTAAACGTTTTAAAAAATATTTTTGGCATACACTCGTTTTCTCCGGCAATCTATCTAAAAACTAGAGAAAAAGAAGAATTAGCAAAATTCATAAGAGAAAACTACGAAAGGTTGATACCGAAAAACAAAACTTTCGCCATTCGTGTAAACAGAAGTTTTGATACAGAATATACCAGCAAAGAGCTAGAAAGTTATTTAGGTAGTTTTGTGGAGAGAAAAGTTGATTTAGAAAAACCAGACATTCAAATTAATTTTGATATTAGAAAAATAGGAACTTTCGTTTACACTCAAATTTATCAAGGCCCAAAGGGTCTACCTATATCATCTTCAGGAAGAGTAATTTCATTGCTTTCAGGTGGAATCGACTCTCCTGTAGCAAGCTATTTTGCGATGAAAAGAGGTTGTGAAGTAGTTTATCTTCATTTTAGTGGCTTTCCGATCACTTCGAAAAAAAGCATAGAAAAAGTTGAGAAAATAGTAAAAGTGTTGAACAAATATCAAATAAGAAGTAAATTGTACGTTGCAAAAATAGGAGAGTACCAATTAAAGATGAAAAACCTAATAGATCCAAAATACTTGATCATAATGTACAGAAGATTAATGTTTAGGGTTGCTGAAAAAATCGCAAAGAGTGAGAATGCTGAAGCTCTAGTTACAGGTGAGAGTTTAGCCCAGGTTTCATCCCAAACTTTACATAATCTTAAAGTTATAGAGAGTGTGGTAAAAATTCCTGTACTCAGACCCTTAATTGGTTTTGATAAAGAAGAAATAATCGAAATTTCAAAAAGGATCGGCACATACGATATATCTATAATGCCATGTGAAGATACATGCAGTTTATTTGCTCCAAAACATTCCTCAGCTTTTGTAAACGAAGAAAAAGTGAAAGAATTTGAAAAACTAATTGATATAAATAAGATCGTGAAAAAAATTGTTAAAGAAACCGAAGTTAAACTTATTTAGATTCTTTCTTTTCTTCCTTATTTTCTTCTTTCAACGAGATACCAGAAGGCAACTTCAAACCCAAAACCTCGATTAAATTAGACTTTCTCCAAGCTTCCAAAAGTTCTTTATCATCTGCTTCTTCCTTTATTTCTAGTTTATATTTTGTTGGTTGTAGATGAATTAAGTTTACTCGCCTTCTTTTTACACCAGTTAAAATTTTCGGCCCAGAAACTAAAACAAAGTTTTTATCTATTTTTTTCAAAACAACACAATATCTACCTTTTTCTCTTCCTGACAATTTCACACAAATTCTTCCAACTTCTATCATCAACTCACCTCCAAGAGTTTCGACAATACTATACCAATTACAAATGTTAATATTATGTAAAAATAGAGTATATTTAAATTTTTAAATACTGGTATCGGTAATTTCACCGTATATCCAGAATATGTATGTTGAACCAAGTAAATTCCTAACAAACCAATCAGAAGAGTGATAATTAAAACCTTCATATTTTCTTTCACAAAAATTTTATTGAGTTCGACCACCTTTTTTACCAGAAATTCATCTGCTTCAGACTTGAGTAATTTTTTCCTTATTTCATCAATTTCGGTTTTTATTTGGTTTATTTTACTTTTACTAAAAATTTTCCTTTGGTATAGAGAAACAACCAAAGAAACAAAAAAAGCCAAAAAGAGAACGTTTAAAACTGGATTATCTATCATAATATTAATCTCCTAGGAATTTTTTAATAATTTTCGGGGCGTCTTCTGTATCTTCGTTTCTAATCAACTCATAGTAATTGTAGGCGATTGTAACAGCTAATAAAATTCCGGTTCCAGTACCTATGGCTCCAAGAAAGTCTGCCAAGGCCGTTAGAGCACCTACACAAACTCCGCTGAGTATTGATAAAGGTGAGATATACCTATTTAACACGGACTCTATAATTCTAGGGTCTCTTCTATATCCTGGAATTTGCATTCCTATAGAATACAACTGTTCGGCCACAGATTTAGCATCCATACCGCTAGTTTTAACCCACATAACTGAAAAAATCGTACAACCAACTATCATTATTATTGCGTATAGTATACCATGTATTATCGTGTTAATACTAATCGTTCCGCCAATTATTTCACTGGCTATTCCTCTAGGTGTAGATATGTAGTAAGCAAATCCGCTTATCGGATTACCAGCTGAGTCGAAACATCCGAGTGGACCGCAATATTTTCCAGGAGAAACTTCCTGAACACCAACTCTACTCATCATCTGGAAGTTTAAAAGTAGTGCAAACATAAAAATAACTGGAATGTTGCTTGTGTAAAGAAGTTTTAAAGGCCAACTTTTCCCAAAACCTCTAAATAGAGAAAATGCCAAAGGCACTTCCACATTTATTCCCTGTATGTAAACAACAATCAAAAAGACTATAATCGTTGAAAGTATTGGAACAAATGCCAAGATAGCGTTTGTTGGGTTGTTGTTATAGAAATTTATCAAACTATCCCAAACTAAACCAACTGGTGGATTATCGATTGAAGGTACACATGCAGATAAGGTTTCAAAAGAACATCCTGCCGGAAAAGGAGAGAACATTCTTATAAAAATCTGTACTGAAATGCCCGCTAGTATAAACAAACTCACACCAGAACCTATCCCCCATTTACTTATCACTTCGTCGAAAAGTATAACAAGTATTCCCCCTAGAGCTATTTGAAGGACGATAAAAGGTATTAATATTTTTTCTGTATGTAAAGGTCCCAAGACAACATAAGCTATTGCTTCTACGAAAGCTAGAAAGAATGCTAATGTTTTGTTCCACATTCCAAATTTTTTTCTACCTTCCCTCGTTTTTGTGTCTAAATTTATTATTTTAGAACCGACTAAAAGTTGAAGTATAATACCGGAAGTAACGATTGGTGCCACACCTAGGGTCAACAAACTACCGAATCTTGCACCTAAAAGATGTTGTAAAGTTAGTAAATAGTTAGCTTCTTGTGTCAACTTCAAACCTATAACAGGGACATAAGATAGAAAGAAATAAACTGCCAAAATCAAACCAGTCCACTTTATTTTTTCCTTAAAACTAATCTTATACAATGGTCCTTTTACTGCAGGTAAGTATTTATATATCTTTTCCGCTAACTCTCCTAATTTCATTACAAATTTATTGATACTAATAATTTAATTCTTTAGGATTACCTCTCCTCCCGATCTTTTAATCTTCTCTATCGCATTTCTAGAAGCTCTTTCAACTTCTATGGTAGCTTTGTATTTTAATTCTCCTCTTCCCAAAACTTTATCATAACCGTAATTCTTCAAGTTTATAAAGATGTTCTTTTCATCCACCTTTTTTTCTCTTATCAAATCTTCAATAAGTTTGTTCAAATCTGACAAATTTATCGTTTTGTACTCTTTTCTTAAAGGATAAACAAAACCACGTTTATCTTCTCTCTCGATAAATTTAAATATGTGTTTGTGTCTGCTGGTTCTTCCTCTACCGCCTCTATTTCCTCCTCCTTTTCTTGCAGTATGATGACCATGATATGTTCTTTCTCCTCTTCTTCTTTTCTTTTTATGTCTAACCACCATTTATATCATCCTTTTTATCAACTCGTTTATCTCCTTACCACGATATCCCAAATCTCCTTTTGGCCAGTGTTCTTTTATACTTTTCAATCCCTTTGAGGGCGGCCTTAACCTAAAGTTTGGTTGAAATTCTTCAAAGTCTTTAATTTTTAGCTCACCCTTCATCAATTTTTC
Source organism: Candidatus Aenigmatarchaeota archaeon (assembly GCA_025057985.1). Lineage (GTDB taxonomy): Archaea > Aenigmatarchaeota > Aenigmatarchaeia > CG10238-14 > SpSt-28 > SpSt-28. Next base: position 13,440 of record JANXEV010000003.1, on the reverse strand, counting down.
AGCAAACTCTTCAAAGTTATTTAAACCTGTTATTTTTTTCAAATCTTCTTCAGTCACTTTCCTATTTTCTTTGCCTCTCATCCTAAGTCTTTTTTTGAGTAACAAAACTAATGTTTCTTTGTCTATCTCACCGTATGTTATAAAATCTTTCACCTTCTCCAACATCCCCTTTATACTTTCATTCTCCAGAAATATATTACAATTAAATTTTTTCTTCAGCCTGAGAAGGTTTAAAGTGTCTTCTATCTTTTTAGGCACTCCAACCGTTCCCCTTATTCTAACAGCCACATACATCTCTCATTCACCTATCGTAAACATACAATTTCTTAAGTGCATCATAAATAGCTGCAATTAAATTTAAGTGCATGCTGGTGTTCCCGAAACTTTTCACCCAAACATCCTTTATTCCAGCGAGTTTTAATATTTTTTTACTTTCATCGTCTGCTACCAAACCGACTCCTTTTGGCGCAGGAAGTAAAATAACTCTAACGCTCCCACTTTTTCCATCTATTTTGTATGGAATAGAATGTTCTAAACCACAGCCACACTCCCAACTTCCACAACCTCTCTTTACTTTAATTATATTTAACCTTGCTTTTTTTCTCGCTTTTTCTATAGCCCTTTTAGCGTCCACAGAAGTACCTTTGCCTATTCCAACGTAACCGTCTTCGTTTCCAACGACGATGAAAGCAGACATTCTAAACCTTCTACCTGATTTTTTCATTCTTGCAGTAACTCTTATAGGTATTCTTTGAGAACCACCACCTTTACCCGTCCTTTTTCCTATGGATATCAATTCTTCTTTCAAACCAGGTATCAAATAGTCGACTATCTCAGGCTCCATTATTCTTTTTCCACTTTCTAGTATCTCATCTATACTTTTTATTCTACCGGCCAAAACTTCTCTACCAAGGCTTGTTCTCGGCACCCAAGTATCCGCTTTTTCTTCAGCTCTTAACTCACCTTCTAATTCAGTTTTTTCTTCTCTAACTTCTTCCATTTCAGACACCCCTATCTATAGCGTTTCTCACTTCCTCAAAATTTTTAGCGACGTTTTCGTTTATATGTAAGCCTTTTATCCTTTCTTCACTCGGAAGTATCGATTCATTAAAAGGAACTTTCAGGCCAGCATCAAGTGCTCCTTTTAAAAAAGCATATGCCCTACAACCTTTTTTTGATGTATACAAACCCATGTCGAATACGGCCTCTTTTATACCGTTTTTCAAGGCCATTTTGGACAACAAGTATCCAGTTAAATAGGAGGCTGGAGTATTGTCACACGCGAATTTCCAACCAAATTTTCTTAAAATTTTTGATGTAACCCCAACCAAAGTTTTATCACCTTTTTTATCAAATTCTATAATCTGACCTATAATGTATTTTAAGGTCTTTCTAAAAACGAGTCTTGGTTTTTTCGACAAAAGCAATTTTAGTCTATCTCTGTAATTTGTTTTTCCTTCTCTTCTTCTCTTGTAATGTATCCTATAAGTTGGACTTATTTTTGGCATCTTCATTCACCTTTTATAAGTTTATGTTGTTTAAGATATAACTCCATGTGTGATCTACTCTTGAACATACCTCCTTTTATCAAGGCTCTAATTTTTCTATAAGTTTTATTGTCTATTTTACCTTCTTCTTTTAACTCTTTAGCATACCTCCTTAAGACTCTAACCAGTTTAACCCATCTCTCTTTTTTCGATATCTTAGAATATTTCTTTCCCTTTCTACTACCTTCATACCTTCTTTTTTTCTTCTTTTCCTTAGGTCTCTTTGGTTTTTCAAGCTTCTTTTTTATGTAGCCTTTTTTTATCAACCTTCTAATGTCTGCAGCCGATACGGCCTTCTCTATCTCGGAAATTTTAGTCGGATCCATCCAAACTTTACTCTCTCCCACACCGAATATTCTAGCTGCAAGTTTTCTTTGTAACTTCATAAAAAATCACTCATTCAGTATTTTTATATTCATTTCTTTCGCTTTTTTGACTATTTCACTCCTTTTCTTTTTACCAACCTTTGAAGATATTCTGATTGTCACTTTACTGGGATCTAAATTTTCTAAGTCTTTCAAATTTCTTACCAAAACTTCTTTCAATCCACAGGGATGTAAACCACGAACATCTTCAGGCTTTTTATATCCTATATCTGGCATTTTCAATTTTCCTTTTATCTTTTGCCTAACTTTACTTTGTAGTCCTTTTGGTCTCCTCCAACTCTCCCCTATTCTTTTTATACATTCGCTAAGTGGTCTCCTAAATCTTTTTCTAGCCATCTTTACCACTCCAAAAAGTTTGTCTCCTCCTTTTCCATTTCAAATAATCTTCTAATATTCTTTTATGGTCGAAAGCCATATCAATATTTTTTAACAGTTTCACATCCATCCATTCGGCTTCTCCTTCGAATGAACTTTTTACTCTATTGTTTATTGGTTTACAAACAAAAACTATGGAAACTATATGCCCTCTCGGATCTCTGTTTTTTTTCGAATAAACACCAAGTATCTCTTTAGGTTCGACTTTTACTCCAGTTTCTTCATAAGTTTCTCTTACCACACATTCTTCCACACTTTCATTAAATTTTAAATGTCCGCCAGGAAAACAGTACTTTCCTCTAAATGGGGGTATATTTCTTCTAACTACCAAAAGCTTTCCTTTATTTTCCGCTATGCAATCTGTAGAAACTCTAGTAATAAACAACACTATTCTTCACCTTTACTAACGATAAATATTCCATCTTGGAATACCCTTCTATCTTTCCCGGTTATTCTAGTTGCTTGCTCTATATTACCAGCAGTCTGACCGACAGCATCTATGTCTATTCCAGAAACTATTATTTCTTGACCTTTTACTTCAACCTTAGTATTTCCAACTATCTTGGCTATTCTTGGTGTTCTTTCACCCAAAAAGTTTTGAATCACGACCTTGTCGTTCTCCACTTTTACCGTAACTGGAAAATGAGAATAAACAACTTTAAGTTTATAAGTATAGCCTTTTACCACACCTTCAATCATATTCCTTATATGAGCGGCTATTGTTCCTACCATAGCTTTGATTTTTCTTCTTTCATTTTCAGAAAAAACTTTAACAAATTCCTCACTTAACTCAACCTTAACATCTTTCGGTATTTTAAAACTTTTTTCTAATTCACCCTTAGGACCAACAACTTTCACTTTATTACCTTCTATGCTAACTTTCACTTCAGATGGTATTTTGACTTTTTTCTCAAAAATTTTTATCACCTTTAATAACAAAATGCTAAAAGTTTTCCACCGACTCTAAGTTTTTTTGCAGTTTTATGATCCATCACTCCTTTATTTGTTGTTAGTATAAGTATGCCAACGTTTCTTGCCGGCAAATATCTTTTTTCCCATTTTTCAAACTCATCGACTTTAACAGAAAATCTTGGCTTGATGACATTACAATTTATCACCTTACCTTTCAACTCGACTTTTATGATTCCTGATTTTCCGTCGCTTATTATTTCATAAGCACCTATGTAGTCGTTTTCTTGCATAACCTTTAACACTTTCTCTACCAATTTACTGGCTTTCAAATAGCACTCCTTCTTCCCAACTCTATCAGCGTTTTTTATTATACTTAAAGCGTCTGCTAATAAGTCGTGCCTCATCTTAAAGGTTATATTTTGAAAGTTTAAAAAAATTAAACCTTTATAAGTTTGAAGTCAATTAATAAGATGCAAAAGGGAGATTTTGTATACATAAGATATGTTGGAAGGATAAAAGAAAGTGGGGAGATATTTGACTTAACAGACGAAGAAGTAGCAAAAAAAGAAGGGATTTACAATCCAGAAGTTAGGTACGGTGATATTCCGATAATAATAGGCGCGAATTTTATCATACCTGGATTGGAAGAAGAAATAGAAAAAATGAATGTTGGTGAGAAAAAAACCGTAGAGATACAACCTGCCAAAGCTTTTGGCGAGAGAAGAGATGAATTAATAAAAACTTTCCCAGAGATAGAGTTTAGGAAACAAAATATAGAACCAAGAGTAGGAGAGTATATAACAGTTAATGGAATCAGTGGGAGAATAATTAGTGTTAATGGTGGTAGAGTAAAAGTAGATTTTAACCATCCTCTAGCAGGAAAAACGTTGGTTTATGAAGTCGAAGTTACTAAGTTAATAGTAGATTTGAAAGAAAAAATATACGCCATACTAAAGTATTTCGCAAATTTGGACGAAAGAACTGTAGAAGTGAAAATAAACGGAAACGAACTAGAAATAGAAATTAAGGAAATTAGAGTTAATTCTAAAATGAAGGATGAAATTTTAAAAACAATTTTCAAATGGCTGACTGAAATAAAAAGAGTTAAGTTCTCGGAAACTTTTGAGAAAAAATAATTTCTATGGATTAAAATAATTTATGGCAATAAGAAACTCTGTGGGTACTTCAAAATGTAAGGAAGATGAAGAAATAAAAAAATTTGCGGAAAAGGCTAAAGTAAAAATAAAGGTAGTTGGTTGTGGCGGTGCAGGATCGAATGCTATAAGCAGAATAACTGAAATGAATTTTCCAAACGTAGAAACGATTGCCATAAATACAGATGCTTTAGATCTTCTTTATTCATCGGCCAACAGAAAAATACTGATAGGTAAGGAAACGACCAAAGGTTTTGGAGCTGGCGCCGATATAATAGTCGGTAGAAAAGCTGCCGAAGAGCAAAAAGAAGAAATAAGAAACGTTATAAAAGGGGCTGATCTTTTATTTTTGACGGCGGGTTTAGGTGGAGGGACAGGTTCTTCTTCAATTCCTCTTGTGGCCAGTCTAGCTAAGGAAATGAATATTTTAAGTGTTGCTATCGTGACTTTACCGTTTTTCATGGAGGGAAGACATAGAGCTGAAAATGCTAGAATCGCGCTTGAGGAACTAGAAAAATATGTAGACACTCTCATAGTTATACAAAACGAGAGATTGCTCGAGATAGTCCCAAACTTAACTTTGGCTGAAGCTTTTAACTTTGCTGATGAAATTCTATCAAACGCGGTAAAGGGTATTATAGATGTCGTTAACAGACCTGGTTTAATAAATGTGGACTTTGCTGATCTAAAGACAATCCTAAAAGAAGGTAAATTCGGTGTTATCGGAATTGGAGAAAGTGAAACTGAAAAAAGATCTGTAGAGGCCGCTACCAGAGCTATTTCGCATCCGCTTTTAAAAATCGATATAAAAAACGGAAAAGCGGCCTTGATCGATATAGTTTCTGATCAATCCTTAACAGTAAAAGAGAGTCAAAAGGTTATAGAAACTATTGCTTCTCACCTAAATGAAGATGCCAAAATAATTTGGGGTGTGCAAATCGATAAAGAGATGGATGGAAAATTAAAAGTCATTTCTGTTATAACTGGTTTGGAGAAGCCTGAGTATTTTAAAATAAAAACTTTAAAGAAAAAGAAAGAAATAGAAAATTATTTGGGTGTTGAAGTTGTTGAGTAAAATTTTAACTTGGATAAAAAACAATTTAGAGAGTTATAAAAGGGTTTTAGTTATCGCTAGGAAACCTGATAAAGAAGATTTACAAAAGACTTTAAGAATTTGCCTAATAATAATGGCTATAATCGGTTTCATAGGCTTCGTTTTTTATACCATATCCATTCTTTTCATAGGGTAAAGTGATTTAAAGTTAAGAGTATATCAATTTTAATGGTCGAAGGAGAAATCAAACAAACAGAAAGTTTAGATACTGTAGAAAAGAAAAACGTACAAATTTATGTTGTTAGAACAATAGTCGGAAGAGAAAATGTAGTTGTTGACAGTATACTCTCGAGAGCTAAAAAAAACAATATACCGATAAAGGCTATTATGCATCCTGAAGAAATCAAAGGCTATGTTTTTGTTGAAGGAGATATCAGAGATGTAAGAGAAGCAACTAGAAACGTTGTAAACATAAGGGGTATTGTTGCCTCTCCGGTTAAGATGGAAGAAATCGAAAAATTCTTAAAGCCGAAAGAAACAAAAATAGAAGTTGGTATAGGAGATATAATTGAAGTTATAAGTGGGCCTTTTAAAGACACTAGGGGGAAAGTTACAAGAATAGATAATATAAAAAGGGAAGTGACCATAGAGCCACTTGAAGTGCCAGTCCCTATACCGATAACAATATCTGTGGAATTCATTAAAATTATAGAAAGGAAAAAGTGATTCTTATGGAAAAGATAACTTTAGTTGTCGACGCTGGAAAAGCTAGTTTAGGTCAATTAAGTAATAGAATTAATAGCTTGGGTTTCAACTCCAACGAAATACAGAAGGAGATAAACGAAAAGACAAAAGAATTTTCCGGATTAAGAGTTGAAGTTACGATAACTTTGGATGAAAAAAATAAAAAATATGAAATAAAAGTAAAACCTCCGAGCGTAGCAGATTTGGTAAAGAAAGAATTAAAATTAGAGTTGATAAAAATCTCGGAGGAAGATAAAGCCAAAGGTAAAACTACATTAGGCAATCTTACGATGGAACAAGTAAAGAAAATCGCGAAGATAAAAGCAGAGCAACTTGGAGAGACCGATATAAATAAAGTTTTAAAAATGGTTATAAGTTCGATAGATACCTTACCTGGAATTTTGATAGAGGGTAAAAAACCGAAAGAGCTTTTAAAAAACCTCTAACCTAATCTTTGGTCAAAAAGTTAAGCTTTTATTCTTTTGTTACTAACTAACTAATTATATTCAACTGCTTCGGCAGGAGGTCAAAATGACCGAAATTAGTGAAGCTTTAAAAAAATTGAGGAAAGAAGCAAAAAAGAGAAATTTCAATCAAAGATTAGATTTAATAGTGAACTTAAGAGGTATTGACACAAAAAAACCTGAAAATAGAATAAATGAAATATTTGAACTTCCTTATGGCTCTGGTAAGGAAGCGAAAATAGTAGTTTTTAGCGATGAAGTTAGTGATGAAATAAAAAACATAATCAATGTCGAAGTTTTAAACACAAAGGATGTGGAAAACTTGGCTAAAAATAAAAGAGAATGCAAAAAACTGGCTAAAAATTTTGACTTCTTTATATCAGATCAAAAAATACTACCTTTTGTAACAAAAAATTTAGGTAAGTTTCTCGCTCCTAGGGGTAAAACGCCGAAACCGATTGTTGGGGATTTAAAAAAGATGATAGAATCTTTAAAAAAGAGTGTTAGAATAAGGATCAAAGACGCACCGACCATTCAGATACCTGTAGGGAGTGAAAATATGAAAGATGAAGAAATAGAAAAAAACATTCAAGAAGTTTTAAAATTCATTTCAGAAAAGTTACCCAAGAAGAAAAACAATATTAAAGAAGCTTTAATCAAATTTACAATGAGCAAACCGGTCAAAGTAGAGGTGAAGTTATGAGACGAGAGGAAAAAATAGAATTGGCGAGAAGAATTGGAGAAGAATTGAAAAAATATAAAACTTTAGTTTTTTTCGATCTTTACAAAATCACTACAAGAGAGTTTAAAGAAATAAGGAAAAAAATAGAAGAAAAAGGCAAAGTTATCGTTTTAAAGAAAAGTACACTGTTTTACTCTTTAAAGAACGCTGGTATAAAAGATGATTTTTTAAAAGAACTAGACCTGAAGCAATTTGGTATAATATTATCAAACGAAGAGCCTTTTTCTCTATTTAAATTCATTTCTAGTGTTTGTAGTGAAAGATATCCAAAAGAGGACGATATAGTAGAAAAAGATGTATGGGTTTATGCTGGTCCAACGCAAATAAAAGCTGGTCCTTCTATAAGCGAGTTTGCTAGGTTAAAAATTCCGGCTGGTGTGGAAGGAGGATTCATAGCCGTAAAAAAAGATACCCAGGTTTTAAAAAGCGGTGATAAAATTAGCAAGGAACTGGCCTCTCTACTCAGAAAGTTAAAAATAAAACCAATAAACGTAAGGTTGAATGTAATTTCAATACTACACGAAAACAAACTCTATAAGAAAGATATCTTAAACTTAGTTTTTGAGTATCCGGAGATTATTAAAAGAGCATATCAAAATGCTTTGAATCTATCTGTAAACATAAATTACCCAACAAAAGAAAATATAAATATATTAATTTCAAAAGCATATTTGAATGCTATGGCTATAAAAAATTTGGTGGTATAAAATGAACGAAGTATACGCGGCATTGTTGTTGCATGAAACAAAAAAGGAAATAAATGAAGTCAACATTAGAAAAGTTTTGGAGGCTGCAGGAGCAGAAATAGACGAAAACAAAATAAAAGCTTTAGTCGCAGCTCTTCAGGGCGTTAACATCAGCGAAGTAATAAATCAATCAGCTTTCATACAAGCTCAACCATCAGTAAAACAGGAAAGTAAAAAAGAAGAAGTGAAAGAAGATACAAGTAAAAAAGAAGAAGAAGCAGTAGCCGGTTTGGCTAGCTTGTTTGGCTAAAAAGTTGAAAAAGTATGGACATAGAAACCTTAATAAAATTAGCTGGTAAAATAAAGGATAAAAGTTTACGAGAAAAAACCATCGAAATTTTGAAGGATATAAGGCTCACACATCCGGAGCTCTCTAAACTTGAAAGAGAAGATCCGGAAAAAGTAAAAACACCTTTCGGTGTCAACAATGTTTTTGTTTATCGAGATCTTATAACACATACTGTGGCTGTAACTGAAGGTTGTTTAAATCTTGCCGAAGTAATAGCAGAAAAGTATAAAATAGAAATTAAAACTGACTACCTTATAGCTGGTGCGCTTCTTCACGACATTATGAAAGTTTATGAGTTCAAAGACGGAAAACAAACCGACATACTTTTGGATCATTCCTCTTTAGCTCTATCAGAGTTGTATAAAAGAGACTTTCCGGTCGAAGTTCTGCATATGGTTGTATCACATCTTGGTACACCATCCAATCCACCAAAAACGATAGAAGCTTTGATTTTACATTATATCGATACATTATTTGCGCTAATTGAATTTTCTAATCAACAACAAAAATTTTTGTTAGGAGAGTTGTAAATGGGGTGGAAGGATAAACTAGTAGAACCGGCTATAAATTTTTTGAAAAACGCTGAGAGAGAAATCGCCATCATTTATGGACATGACTGTGACAGTATCGCATCCGCATCCTTGATTTATAAAATTTCGCGTGGCTTGAATGTTAACGGCAAATTAATCGTTTCTGAGTTCAATTTTGAAGTCGACGAAAAAACCATAGAAGTTTCAAAAAAATATGAGAACGTAGTAATAGTCGACATTGGAGACACGCCGGAAGAGAGAATAGAAAAACTATCTAAGGTTACTAAGCTACTTGTGATAGACCATCACATACCAAAAAAATATAACTGTGTTTATGTAAACCCGAGGGAATTTAAAAAAAATGTCTACATGCCTGTGAGTTACATAAACTGGTTAATTTACAGAAAGATTTTCGACGACATCAATGTACTTTGGATTGCAGGTTTTGGAACTTTAGGTGATTTTGGAGCTAAATATAACAAAGATTTGTTTCTAAGAATAAGGAAGTATAAAAAAGAGTTGGTGGGGTCTTTAAAGATAGATGATAGAGTTTTGATGGAAAAAAGTTTATTGGGTAAAATCACAAGGATGATCGATAGTTGTAGAATATTTGGTGGTATAAAAGGGGTGGAATATGCCGCTAGAGTTGTGGCTGAATCTGAAAGTTATAACGATGTTTTGTTGGACAAAAGAATAAACCTTTATTTTAGAAAACTGGAGAGGGAGTTTGAAAAAGAAGTAAAAAGGGTAAAAGAAAATTCGGTAATTTTAGGTGATTTTCTAATATACGAATTGAAAAGCAAATGTAATTTAAAGTCATCATTAGCCAGCTATCTTCCCAAGTTGTATAAGGATAAAATAATATTCATTGCACAAAAAAACAAACATGGCTTTTATGAAGTTAGCGTAAGAAGAGGTTTGAACAGGAAAGTGGACTTATCGAAGTTGGTAAAAAAGATATGTGAAAATACTTCTGCTAAAGGAGGTGGTCATCCTACAGCAGCTGGTATGAGAATCGATAAAATAGAGGAGATTTTTGAATTTGTAAAAAAACAAAAAAAGAGGAAGGCTACTTAGAGAGTGTTATGTCAATCGTAGAAACGTTAAGTTTTCCTTTTCCTTCTACTTCTTTCTCTTCCGTCCCTAGATCTATTTTCTTGATTTTTACATCTGGCATGAACCTTCTTTGAATCACTTGAGCGACGTCTACCGCTCTTGATATACTTCTACCTCTGGCTTTTATGTGAACCTCTTTCTGACCATTTGTGAACTGAGTTATTACCGCTAGGACGTAGCTCATAGTCGGTTTCTTGCCTATGAATACTACATTTTCTTGTTGATTAGCTTCCTCTGGCATTTTTACACCTCCTATCACGTTAGATTTTTTGCGTCTTTAGTTTTTTAGATATATAAAAATATTGAATTTTTGTTTTTATAACCTTGTTTTTTACAGATTCTCTATAAATATTTCAAAGCTTGTTCAATCGCTCTTTTAGCTTCTTCGTAGTTAGGTGTTGCTTGGTTAAGATTATTTACTGCCGCATTTAATTGGGTATAATAATCCGAATGAAACCCTGCAAAATTTTTTGCTGCATTCAACTCATTGATAGCCCCTGCCGCATATCTATTTTTTATCTCAGTTAAAGCGTTTTCTAAGTGCCTCCTAGCTTCGGCTCTCCATCTCCTACCCATTGCCTCGTATCTTTCCTTCTCTACAACACCATACCCTTTGAAGAGAACTGCGAGAATAAATGTCGCCCCAAATATAACAACGCTCCAAATACCTAGAAAAGAAAAAACTACCCAAACTATTTTTACGAACCAACCGACTGGGATCGTTAAAAACGTGATTATAAAAGATAGGACGACATTTATGTTCTTTGGCAAACCTTCAAATATTTTTATTATGGATAGAAATGCCCAGACTAGTGTGTAGATTCCTGCAAATGGAAGTATAAACAAGTATATTATCGCTGGTATATACATCCAATCTGAAGGCAAACCAAGCATCTCTAGAAATTGTGAAGCATACTTTGGTAAAGGATATACCTTGAAATTTTCTGGAACTTCAATGTAGGCTGGATATCCGACGTATTGTGGTACTACGAATAAAAGAATTATGGTGACTGCAAAAATCACCATAAACCATGGGATTTTACCTCCAGCTCCTGGTTTGATCACACCTCCTAACCATAGTAAAATCAAGATGAAAACGAGGATGAAGATTACACCTGTAAGTGAGGATAAAATACCTTCTATATCTGGTGATTGCGAAAGACCGATTGGGAGAAGTGCTAAGAAAAATAGAAAGAATAATATGATCCTACCAAACATTTCGCTTACCATTTTATTTTTTGCTTCTTCTATTTAAAAATCAAGCTAAATATTCTTCCTGAATTTTAAAATGGTTGCTAAAATGAAAAGAAGAAATAGAAAAAGGATTGAGAGAGAAAAAGCCAATACTATTTGTTGATAGTAGTAGAGACTTAACAGCAAAAACATGGAAATGGTTATGGATATGGTTAGGTTAACCGTCTTTCCAAAAAACTTGAGTCTATTTAACAAGCCGTAAACTATCAGAAATGTAAGTAGAGAGAAAAGTAAGATGATTATATCTTCTAACATGTCAACCTACCAATTCTTTCGCCTTCTTATACCAATCTTCACCCTCTATATTTCTACCCTCTTTCATAGCGATATTTTTAGCTATATCTAACTTTTTTCTCAACTCTCTTTTCATAACCTCTTTTTTCCCCTCATTTGTCTCTTTCTTTAAATTTTCGATAAGAATCCTAATCTCGTCGGAGATTTTCTGATATGTATACTGCATACTCTCTATCGTTAATTGGGATTGTTTCAAAATACCGTAGATATAAGTGAGGAAAAAGGCTGTAATGGTTATAAATGCAGCCATATATGGTAACAAATAGGTTAGCCCCATCGAATGTAAAGAAAAAACTGAAATAGAAGAGAGCACTAACGATGTCAAAGAATAATAATAGTTAGAAACTTCTCCAAAAATTTTCGACCTCTTTAAAAACACGTAAAGTATTATATAGAAAAGGATAATTGGTAAAAAAAGGTTAAACAATATTGTTTTTAGATCTAGCCCGAAAATCAAAAAATTCTCCATTTAATTTATTACCGGCTTTTATTAATAGAATATATGGGAAAAGACGATGAAAAAGAAAAGGATGAGTGGGAAATTAGAGGAGAATATTTTGCTCAAATGGCAAAAGAGCGTGGTCTAAAAAAAAATTTTTTATCTTATTGGATGAATAGGATCTCTGGAAGGTTAGTAGGTGCTTCGATACCAGAAATGCAGGCAGCTCTACAGAAAAATGACAAAAAAAATATTGGTGGGTTGATAGGGTCACTAACAAACTATTTAACAAAACTCTTCATAGTAATGATGATTACTGTTGGTGCTTTTTATCCTGCAGTTATATCTAATCTATTTTGGGTTATAGTTATTGTAGTAATAGTTTTAATAGTTGTTACCATTATTTTAGCCGTACTTTTTCCTCAGGCGTTTCTCCTATTTTATAGAGTGTCAATTTTTACCGGCAATCCGCTTGTATCTCTATTTGTAGAAATATTTGTAGTAATGCTACTGTTGTTTATCATAATGTCTTTACCGTCGCCAAACTATGAAAAAACAATAGGTTTAAAAATCGGTGCCCTTCAGTTTTATACGTTTATGCTCGTTTGTTTAATCTCCACTTTTTTTATATCCACTATAAAAAATGTTTTCAAGTTCTTTGTGGCAACTATCCTCTATACTGCGTTTTTATATTTCATAATACCATTCTCGCTTATATTTTTTGCTAACATGTGTATAGATACTCATCCTATTCATAAAGTTGAATATTTATCAAATATATTCACTAAGTACGCTTGTAAAGATGAATTGAAAAAAACTAGTTCAATCGTTAAAGGGAAGGAGATCAAAGTGCCTCTGAGTGGTGGTGTTAGCGTTAAATTTGGTTTCGAAAAGCTTACAACACTATATGCCGGCCATAAATACAAGGAGTCGATTTTTCTTATAAACTATTATAAAGACCCGGATGATGAAAATAGAGCTATATCTATAAAAGAATTTCAACCATATCTTAAATTTTCAAAGTATAACGTAACATTCTCAATACCAGACTTTGAACTAGGAAAAAACTTTCTAAAGCCGGGTGAAATTTATGGAAGACCAATAACATTCGATCCGTCTACTATGAAAGTCTCTGGAGACTCATGTCTTTATACAGAAAAAGAATTGAAGGAAAGGGACACCGATGTAGAATGTGCGTATGATAAAAAATGTGCAGAAAGTAATAGTGTTTGTGTTGAGACAGGTTTTCTAAAATGTGAATGTTTGGATTGGACAAAAGTAACATGTTCCGGTTATCCATTATATCTACAAGCGAAAGTAACTCATGATGGGTTTATAATTGCAAACGGTACATTGTATTACTTTAAGAAGTATTTTCCATATGGCGATCTAAA